>JBKPQU010000017.1:0-16297 GCA_046734255.1 Actinomycetota bacterium | reverse complement strand
GGTGGAGCGGGTCGAGACCCGAGGCAACCGGGCGATCGCGGTGCACACCGCGGACGGCGACCGCCTCGCCTGCGACGCCGTCGTCCTGACCCCCGACCTGCCGGTGGCGTACGGCGAGCTGCTCGGGCGCACGCCGCGGCGGCTGCGGCGCCTGCGCTACTCGCCGTCCTGCTACCTGCTGCTGGCCGGGTCGGCGGCCGGGTACCCGCACGCCGCGCACCACAACATCCACTTCGGGCGGGCGTGGCGCCGCGTGTTCGACGACCTGCGGTCCGGGCGGCTGATGAGCGACCCCTCGTTCATGGTCACCAACCCGACCCGGACGAATCCGGCGCTCGCTCCCCCGCGCCGGCAGATCTACTCCGTGCTGTTCCCCACGCCCAACCTGGATGCGCCGGTCGACTGGGCGCGGATCGGACCGCGCTACCGCGAGCACGTGCTCGGCACGCTGGCCGCCCGCGGCTACCCGTGGTTCGCGGACGCGATCGAGGTCGAACACGTCACGACGCCGGCGGATTGGGCCCGGCGCGGGATGGCGGCCGGGACGCCGTTCGCCGCCGCGCACACCCTCGGCCAGACCGGCCCCTTCCGCCCCGGCAACCGCTGGGGCGAGAACGTGGTCTTCGCCGGATCCGGCACCCGGCCCGGGGTCGGCATCCCGACCGTGCTGATCTCCGGTCGGCTGGCCGCGGAACGGATCACCGGCCCCGATCCCGGCTACCGCTCCCGCGCCTGGCCCTGACCTGACCCGACCTGACCTGACTGACCTGACCACGTTGCCGCGCACCGCGCGCCAGATGCCAGGATGCGAACGTGGGAAGCCGCCGGGCCTTGGACGCGGCCGGGATCACCGATCCGGGCCTGCGCGAGGCGTACGAACGGTGCCGGCGGCTGAACGCGGCGCACGGCAAGACCTACTACCTCGCCACCCGCCTGCTCCCGCCGGCCAAGCGGCCGTACGTGTGGGCGCTGTACGGGTTCGCGCGGCACTGCGACGAGTTCGTCGACTCCCTCACCGAGCCGCGACCGGAGGAACTGGCCGCCTGGGGGGCCGCGTTCCTCGAGACCTTCTCGGGCACCGCCCCGGACGGTCCGGTCGCCGCCGCGATGTTCGACACCATGCGGCGCTGGGCGATCCCCAGGGCGCACGTCGAGGCGTTCCTCGAGTCCATGCAGATGGACGTCGCGGTGACCGAGTACGCGACCTACGCCGACCTCGAGCGCTACATGTACGGCTCGGCGGCGGTGATCGGCCTGCAGATGCTGCCGATCCTCGAGCCGCTGACCCCGGAGGCGGGCTCGCGGGCCCGGGCGCTCGGCGAGGCGTTCCAGATGTCGAACTTCATCCGGGACGTCGGCGAGGACCTCCGCCGCGGCCGCATCTACCTGCCGCAGGAGGACCTGGAGACCTTCGGGGTGACGCGGCAGGCACTGGCCCGCGGCAGCGTCACTCCGATGATCCGTGAGCTGCTGCGGTTCGAGATCGAGCGGACGCGCGGGCTGTACGCCTTCGCCGAACCCGGCATCGCGATGCTCCACCCGACCAGCCGCGACTGCGTGCGGACCGCGTTCGAGCTCTACCGCGAGATCCTCGACGCCGTCGAGCGGGCCGGCTACCAGGTGCTCACCCAGCGGCTGGCCGTGCCCATGACGCGGAGGCTGGCCGTCGCGCTGCCCAGGCTGCGCCGGGCCCGGGCCGCCCGTCGCGAGCAGCGGCGGTGGGTCACGGCCTGACGGTGCCGCCGGACCTGACCGGCCGGGTCGGCGGTGCGGCTCAGAACCCCAGCGCCTGCGCGCGACGGCGCACCTCGGCCCGCCGCCCGGCGCGCAGCGCCTCGACCGGCGTCCCCGGCAGGCTGTCCTCCGGGGTGTAGAGCCAGCGCATGGCCTCCTCGTCGCTGTAGCCCGCGTCGGCGAGCAGCGTCAGCGTGCCCCGCAGGTCCGGCAGGGGCCGGCCGCCGTCGACCAGCGATGCCGGCACGAGCGGTGCCCTACGCTCCCCCCGCCGTGCCGCGACCAGGTCCCGGTCCTGCAGCATCCGGCGCACCCGCCCGACATCCATGCCGAGCCGCTCGGCGACCTCCGGGACGGCGAGCCAGGTCCCCACCAACGTGTCCAGCTCGTCCACCGGACCAGCGTGCCACGGCCGGCCCGCCGTGCAGCCACACCGCGCGCACACGCCGCGCATACCGGCCGGATCCTGACCAACGACCGTAGACTCTCGCCGTGGACGCGACCCTGCAGGACCCGCTGGTCGGCCGCCTGGTCGACGGCAGGTACCACGTGGAGTCGCGGATCGCCCAGGGCGGGATGGCCACGGTCTACGTCGCGCTGGATCGTCGCCTGGACCGCGACGTCGCGCTCAAGGTGATGCATCAGGAGCTGACCGGGGACGACGACTTCGTCAGCCGGTTCATCCGCGAGGCCCGGGCCGCGGCCCGGCTGTCGCACCCGAACGTCGTCCAGGTCTACGACCAGGGCGAGGACGACGGCCTGCTCTACCTGGCGATGGAGTACCTGCCGGGGCGCACTCTGCGCGAGTCGCTGACCGAGCGCGGCGCGCTGACCATCCGGGAGACGCTGCGCGTCCTGGAGCCGGTGCTCGACGCGCTCGCCGCGGCGCACCGGGCCGGGATCGTGCACGGCGACGTCAAGCCGGAGAACGTCGTCCTCACCGACGACGGCCGGGCGAAGGTGGCCGACTTCGGCCTGGCCCGGGCGGGGGCCGCCACGCTGAACACCGCCGCTCCCGGGCGGCTGCTCGGCACCGCGGCCTACCTGGCGCCCGAGCTGCTCACCCGCGGGATCGCCGACGCCCGCGCGGATGTGTACGCGGTCGGCATCCTGCTGTACGAGATGCTCACCGGGCGGCAGCCGTTCACCGGCGATGACGCGCTGCAGGTGGCACGACGGCACGTGGTCGAGGCCGTGCCCCCGCCGTCGATGCTCGTCGGGCACGTCCCGGTCGAGCTGGACGACCTCGTCACGGCGGCCACCGCGACCGACCCGGACCAGCGGCCGGCGAACGCCGAGCAGATGCTCGCCATGACCCGGGCGGCCCGCCAGGTGGTGCCGGAAGCCGTCCTCGACCTCCGCCCCGCCGTGCCGCGCAGCGCCCCCGACAGCCTGACCCAGGTGGTTCCCCGCGAGGCCGTGCGCTACGACACCCGGGCGCTGGTCGTCACCCACCCCCAGACCGTGGTCAACTACGACGACGAGGCCGACAGGGAGCAGCCGCCGCCCACCCCGCCGCGGCGCCGCTGGGGAACCGGACTGGTCGCCGTCCTGGCCGTGCTCGCCCTGGCCGGCGGCGCGGCCTGGTGGTTCCTGGTCGGGCCCGGCAGCTTCACCACGATCCCGTCGGTGAGCGGGCAGACGTTGACGGCGGCCGGCAACACCTTGAGTCAGGCCGGCCTGCGTCCGGCGACCACCCAGGTGTACGACGACACCATCCCCGCCGGCCAGGTGGTCGGGACGCAGCCGCCGACCGGACGACGGGTCCACCACGGCAGCACGGTGACGATCAGGCTGTCCCGCGGACCACAGCTGTTCCCCGTTCCCGCCCTCGCGGGCAGGAGCGAGGCCGACGCGAAGAAGCTGATCGCGCGGGCGCACCTCACCTACGAGCGCCACACCGCCTACAGCGACGACGTCGAGGCCGGCAAGGTGATCTCCGTGGATCCCCCGGCCGGCACGCGGTTGCGCCAGGACCAGAAGGTCGACCTGACGATCAGCAAGGGCCCGCGGCCGATCGACGTGCCGAACCTGCGCGGGATCAGCGCCACGCAGGCCCTGCTGCAGCTGGAGGGGCTCGGCCTCCAGGGCGAGACCCACCTGCAGATCAGCGAGCAGGTCGCGGAGGGTCTCGTGATCGACCAGGACCCGTCCCCCGGCAAGACCCTGACCCGGGGCGAAAAGGTCACGCTGGTGGTCTCCAGCGGGCCGCCGCTGGTGCAGGTGCCGAACGTGACCGATCAGCGGGTCGACCAGGCGGTGCAGGCCCTTCAGGGCGCCGGGTTCCGCGTCACGGTACGCGGCCCGAGGATCATCGACCGGGTCCAGCGCCAGTCCCCCGCGGCAGGGTCGATGCGGCCCAAGGGATCGCTGGTCACTCTGTTCGCGGTGTGACCTCGCCCGGACGGGCCCGGTTCTCCAGCAGGGTCGCCGGGATCGACGCCCAGGTGCCGCCGCCGCGCCGGTAGGCGATCCCGGAGAGCATCTCCAGCACCACGCGGTTGGCCAGGAACGCCGTCACGTCGGCGCTGTCGTACGGCGGTGAGACCTCCACGACGTCGAAGCCGACCACCGGCATCTCGATCGCGATCCGGCGGACGGCGTCCAGCAGCTGCCGCGGAGTGAGACCGCCGGGCTCGGGCGTTCCGGTGCCGGGCGCGGAGCCCGGGTCGGTGACGTCGATGTCCACCGACACGAACACACCGTCGCACTCGTCGGTCGCGATCGCGAACGACTCCTCCAGGCAGGTGCTCAGCCCGCGCTGCACGATCTCGTGCATCTCGAACGAGCGCATGCCCTGCTCGGCCATCCAGTGCAGGGTCTCCGGCTCCGGCCAGTACCCGCGCAGGCCGAGCTGGAGGAAGCGGTCGCCCCGGCACGCGCCCGACTCGATCAGCCGGCGCATCGGCAACCCGTGCCCGATCAGCGAGCCGAACTGGAGGTCGCCGGTGTCGGCGTGCGCATCGAAGTGGATCACCGAAACCCGGCCCCAGCCGATCGCCCTGGCCACGCCGGTCACGTTCGGCCACGTGATCGTGTGGTCCCCGCCGAGCACGACCGGGATCGAACCGGCGCCGGCGACGGCCTGGACGACGTGCTCCAGCCGGTCCAGCGCGGCCCTGCCCTCGACCCCCGGCATCTCGACGTCCCCGGCGTCGACCACCTTCAGGTCGACCAGCGGGTCGGTGCGCAGCGCCAGGTGCGGCCGGGAGGAATGGTGCTCCAGGTAGTCCGTGCTGCGGATCGCCATCGGCCCGAACCGCGCCCCGGCGCGGTAGGAGACCCCTGCGTCGTAAGGGGCGCCGATCACCACGACGTCCGCGTCCCGCAACGCCTGGGCGTCCTCGGGATCACAGCGGGGGATGCCGAGGAACGTGACGTCGGGACCGAACATCGGGGACGGTCGGGTCATGTGATCACCCTGGCACACAACGACCACGCCGGCCGGATCCGGACAGCCCCGATTTCACCCTGCGGTCACGGGCCGCCGGGCGAACGCTCGCGCCGCGCGGCTCCGGTCAGTCCCGGACCGGGACCTCGACCCGAGCGACCTCCGGGCCGTCCACCGTGAGCGTCGCCACATGGCCCGGGGGACGCGCCAGCCAGACGATCATCGAAGTGCCGGGCACCCGCCAGGCCCGGCCCAGGCAGCCTTCGGGGCCGTGGTCCACGCACCACGGAGTCGCGCACACAGTGGACAGGACGGCCGGGACCGTATCTGAAGCGCTCATAGGGGCCACTTCATCACCGTTCGGTCACTGATCGCTCACGCAACGCTGTCAAATCGTCAGAACGGATGATCCGGCCCGCGACGCGGGACACGCGTGCGGGGCGCCCTTGGGGAGGACGCCCCGCCACCCTCCGCCACTGGAGGTTCAGGGATCATCGCGCGAACCCCTGGCCACCGTCCGGCGGATCGGCAGGTTGTCCCGCGTGCGGGCTGCTGCGCAACCCCCGGACCCGCCCGTCGGGCGTTCGGGGACGCCGGTAGGCGGCCGGTTCAACCGGCCCCTCCGTTTTCGCCGGGGCGGGGCGTTCCCGCCCGGATCCCCCACGGATTGTGACGGCTTGCCATCGCACGAACCGCTGAAGCCGCCGCGCCCACCGACCGTGAGTGGATCTCTAACCTCGTTGGTGACGATCAACGGGGGTACCTCATGAACTGTCGACGCGACGGTCGGCGGCGGGACGCCGGCAGCGGCACGGTCGAGCACGCGATGCTGACCGCGGTCATCGCCGCGGGGGTGGTGGGCGTCGTGGCGCTCGGGCACTCCGTGGCCGCCAGGTCGGTGGACGTCCTCGACGCCAAGGTGCCGGCGAACGGGATCGTCGCACCCACCCCGCCCGTCGAGGCGCCGTGATCGCCGGGAGCACCTGCGCCCACTCACGCGCTCACGCCTGCGCTCACTCCTGCGCTCATTCCTGGTAGGAGTAGCGCTCCTCGTACCAGGGATCGCCGTTGGTGTGGTAGCCGCGCTCCTCCCAGAACCCGCGGCGCTCACCGACCATGTACTCCACGGCGCGCAGCCACTTCGGGCCCTTCCAGGCGTACAGGTGCGGAACCACCAGGCGCAGCGGGTAG
Organism: Actinomycetota bacterium; assembly: GCA_046734255.1. Classification (GTDB taxonomy): domain Bacteria; phylum Actinomycetota; class Actinomycetes; order Actinomycetales; family Kineosporiaceae; genus JBKPQU01. The sequence goes on along the minus strand of JBKPQU010000017.1, from coordinate 9,981 downwards.
CCGTGCTCGGGGGTCAGCAGCGCGGAGTTCCGGTGGGTCGCCAGGACGGCGTCGGCCGCCGCGAAGTCGGCCAGCCGCATGTTCGCCGAGTACCCGAACTCTGCCCAGGCCATCACGTGCGTCACGTCACCGGCCGGCGGGACGAGGGCCAGCAGGGTGGCGGTGGCGACGCCCTCCCACACGTTGTCCAGCACGCTCCACTTGGTGACGCAGTGCATGTCGCCGACCACGCACACGCGCGGAAGCTCGGCGAAGGCGCCGACATCGAAGCGGTGCTCCTGCCCGTCCGCGGTCGCACCGGTGACGGTCAGGCTCCAGGTCTGCGGCTTGAACCGCGGCACCGGGCCGTAGTGCTGGACCCGTGGAGCCGGGGTTGGGCGCTGGCCCGGTGGGATCGCGCGGGGCACCGGGTCCCGCGCGGCGTCCGACACGCGCCCCATCCTCCCACCCGGTCGTGATCGCTCCGACCGCGCCACCTCCGTGGCCCGCCGGCCGGGCCGGCGGCCTCAGCGTGCGGGGAGCGGCGCGAGGAGGCCGGACAGGACGGCGGCGGCGTGGCGAACGGCGGCGTCATCGACGTCGAGGTGGGTGACCAGGCGCACCGTCCGAGGACCGAGCACCGAGACCCGGACGCCGTCCCGCGCGGCCTGCTCGGCCAGCTCGGTGGCCGGCAGCGAGGTCCCGCTCAGGTCGAGCACGACGATGTTCGTGTGCACGGCCTGCGGATCGCAGACCCCGGGCCGCGCCTCGGCGATCGCGTCGGCGAGCAGCCGCGCCCGCGCGTGGTCGTCGGCCAGCCGGGAGACGTGGTGGGCCAGGGCGTAGCGGCCCGCCGCGGCGAGCACCCCGACCTGGCGCATCCCGCCGCCGTAACGCTTGCGCCAGACCCGCGCGGCCGCGACCCGCTCGGCGCTGGACACGAGCACCGACCCGACCGGCGCCCCCAGCCCCTTGGATAGGCAGACCGACACGGTGTCGGCGCACGCGCCGTAGTCGGCCAGCGGGACGCCGGTGGCCACGTGGGCGTTCCAGAGCCGCGCCCCGTCGAGGTGGACCGCCACCCCGGCCTCGGTGGCCCCCAGGCGCAGCCGGCGCAGCTGCTCGAGCGGCTGCACGGTGCCGCCGCCGAAGTTGTGGGTGTTCTCCACCGCGATCGCCGTGGTGGACACGAGGTAGGGACCGGCCCGGGGCACGGCCATCGCCAGCGGCACCTCGGCGTCCAGCAGCCCGGCGGGCGCGGGCCACGTCCGGGTGGTGACGCCGGCCAGCGCCGCGTGCCCACCGAGCTCGGCCCGGACGACGTGGGCGAGACTGTCGCAGAGCAACTCCTGGCCGGGCCCGACCAGGGTGCGCACGCCGAGCATGTTCGTCATCGACCCGGTCGGGCAGAACAGCCCGGCCTCGTGCCCGAGCAGGCCCGCGACCTCCTCCTCCAGCGCGTTGACCGTCGGGTCCTCGCCGTAGACGTCATCACCGACCTCCGCGGCGGCCATCGCCGTGCGCATCGCCGCGGTCGGCCGGGTCACGGTGTCGGACCGCAGGTCCACCGGCCCACCGGCCGGCGCGCCCGACGCCGAGGTCACCGCTCCGCCAGCGTCTCGGCCACCAGGAAGGCCAGTTCCAGCGACTGCTGGTGGTTGAGCCTCGGATCGCAGAGCGTCTCGTAGCGCGTGCCCAGGTCTCCGTGGTCGATCTGCTCGGACCCGCCCAGGCACTCGGTGACGTCGTCACCGGTGAGCTCCACGTGCAGGCCGCCGGGCACCGTGCCCATGGCCCGGTGCACCTCGAAGAACCCGCGCACCTCATCGAGCACGTCGTCGAAGCGGCGGGTCTTGTACCCGCTCTCGGACTCGAACGTGTTGCCGTGCATCGGGTCGCATACCCACAGCACGTTCCGCCCGCCTGCCCGGACGGCGTCGATCAGCGGCGGCAGCGCGCCGCGGACCGCGGGGGCGCCCATCCGGGAGACGAACGTCAGCCGGCCCGGCTCGCCGTCGGGGTCGAGGAGGTCGATCAGCGCCAGCAGCTCGGTCGGGGTCGCGTTCGGGCCGACCTTGACAGCGATCGGGTTGCGCACGCGGGCGATCAGGTCGACGTGCGCGCCGTCGAGCTGCCTGGTGCGCTCGCCGATCCACAGCATGTGCGCCGAGACGTTGTAGGGCAGCCCGGTGCGGGAGTCGATCCGGGTCAGCGCGCGCTCATAGTCCAGCAGGAGCGCCTCGTGGCTGGAGTAGTAGTCGACGGTGCGCAGCGTCTCGGAGTCCCCGCCGCAGGCCGCCATGAACCGCATCGCCCGATCGATGTCGCGGGCGAGCACCTCGTAGCGCGCGTTCGCGGCGCTGGAGACGAACCCGCGGTTCCACTCGTGCACCTGGCGCAGGTCGGCGAACCCGCCCTTGGTGAAGGCGCGGACGAGGTTCAGGGTGGCGCTGCTCGTGTGGTACGCGCGCAGCATCCGGCGCGGGTCCGGGGTGCGCGCTGCGGGGTCGAAGGCGTAGTCGTTGACCGCGTCGCCGCGGTAGGCGGGCAACTCCACCCCGTCCCGGACCTCGGTCGGCGTGCTGCGCGGCTTGCTGAACTGCCCGGCGATCCGGCCGACCTTGATCACCGGCAGGCTGGCGCCGTAGGTGAGGACGACCGCCATCTGCAGCACGGTCTTGATCTTGTTGCGGATGCGGTCCGCGCTGGCCTCGGCGAAGGTCTCCGCGCAGTCCCCGCCCTGCAGGAGGAAGGCCTCGCCGACGGCGGCCGCGGCCAGCTTCTCCTTCAGCTCGTCGCACTCACCGGCGAACACCAGCGGCGGGTAGGTGGCCAGCTCGGCCGTCACCTCGGCGAGCACCGCCGGGTCCGGCCAGCCCGGGTGCTGGGCGGCGGGCAGCTCGCGCCAGGCGTCCAGCCCGGCGAGCAGCGCCGCCGTCGCGGTGTCCGGCACGGTCGGTTGCGCGGTCGTGGTCACGCCCGACAGCGTATGCGTCCGCCTGTGGTCACGACCCACCGACGCAGCACCTCGGCGGTTCGGGGTGGTCGCGCGACGGCGTCCCGACCGGCAGGGCGGGCGGCCTCACGGCCGGGACGCGCCGTCCGGCGCATCGCCGCGGACCTCGGCCTTCGCCTCGCCGTCCAGCCGGTCCGCACCGCCCTCGGGGACGTCGGCGATGACCCCCGCCACGCCGTCGACCACCTCGGCCGGGGCGGCGTCCACCGCCTCGCCCTCCATGCCGCCGTCGACGGCGCCCTCCGTCACGTCATCCAGCGCGTCGTCCAGCGCGTCGTCCAGCGGATCGTCCGACTCGGACGCGACCCCGGCCGGCGCCTGGCCACCTCGGGGCCGGCGCGCCGCGGCGAGGCGCTCCTTCATCGTCGAGGCGTAGACGTCGACGTACTCCTGGCCGGACAGCTGCATGAGCTCGTACATGATCTCGTCGGTGACCGATCGCAGGATGAACCGGTCCTCGTGCATCCCCTCATACCGGGAGAAGTCCAGCGGCTCGCCGATCACCACGCCGATCCGGCCGAGCTTCGGGATCACTCGGCCGATCGGCTGGACCTTCGCGGTGCCGACCATCGAGACCGGCAGCACCGGCACCCGGGCCTCCAGCGCCATCCGGGCCACCCCGGTCTTGCCCCGGTACAGCCGCCCGTCCGGCGAGCGGGTGCCCTCGGGGTAGATCCCGAGCAGCCCACCCGAGCGGAGCACCTTCAGCCCGGTCACCAACGCGGCGTCCGAGGCGCGGCCGCCCGAGCGGTCGACCGGGAGCTGCCCGGCCCCGCGGAAGAAGCCGGCGGTGAGGCGTCCCTTGATCCCCCGCCCGGTGAAGTAGTCCGACTTCGCCAGGAACGTCACCCTGCGCGGGACCATCAGCGGCAGGAAGAACGAGTCCGAGAACGACAGGTGGTTGCTGGCCAGGATGGCGCCGCCGGTGTCCGGGACGTGCTCCAGCCCCTTCACCCACGGGCGGAAGAGGGCGCGCAGCAGAGGGCCCAGGAAGACCCTCTTCAGCAGCCAGTAGAACACTGCGCATCCTCCCGCCCGACCCCCCGCTACCGAACTCTAGTGTCGCGGCCACATGGCCGACTGTCTGCTGCCGGGGCCCCCGGCAAACCGTCCGGAACCCTCGTTCCTGATCAGAAATCGCCGAGGTGGCGGCAGACCGGGCCACTCTCGACCCGGGCTGCCGCCCGTGCCACGATGGCCTGACTGAGGTCGATGCCGCCCGGCCCGGCCACCATCGGTCGTCGCCTCCCTGCCGCGGCGGGGGGCCGCCTTCGCACTGAGGAGCAACCGTGGTACCGGGAGCCGAGCCCTACTCCCACGACGGGAGGGACGTCGGCATCCTGCTGTGCCACGGGTTCACCGGCTGCACGCACAGCGTGCACGGCTGGGGCGAGCGGCTGGCCGCGGCCGGGTACACCGTGCGGGCGCCGCTGCTGCCCGGGCATGGGACCACCTGGCAGGACATGAACCGCACGCGGTGGACCGACTGGTACGCCTGCGTCGAGGCGGCGCTGGCCGACATCCGGTCCCGCTGCCGGTCCGTGGTGGTCGGCGGGCTCTCGATGGGCGGTGCGCTGGCGCTGCGCCTGGCCCAGGAGCACCCGGACCAGGTCGACGGACTCGTCCTGGTCAACCCCGCGGTCAAGGCGGAGGACCGCCGGATGGCGATCCTGCCGGTGATGCGCCTGCTGATCCCGTCGACGCCGGGCATCGGCAGCGACATCAAGCGCCCGGAGGTCAGCGAGCTGGCCTACGACCGCACCCCGCTGCAGGCGCTCTACTCGATGACCCGGCTCTGGAAGGTCGTCGTCGCGGACCTGCCCGCGGTGACCCAGCCGGTGCTGATCTTCCGTTCGCCGGACGACCACGTCGTCCCGGCGTCCAGCACCGCGCTGATCAAGGAGCGGATCGGCAGCGCGGACGTCACCGAGGTGCTCTGCGAGGACAGCTACCACGTGGCCACCCTGGACAACGACGCCGACCTGATCGCGGAAGGGACGCTGTCCTTCGTCCAGCGTGTGGTCGCCGAACAGGGAACCCCCCGATGAGCTCGCACGACCCCGAGCGCGACGGCGACGTCCCCCAGGAGGAGCGGGAGGACCGTCCCGAGCTGGACGTCGACAGCGCCTTCGCCGCGATCGTCGCCGGCTGGGGCGACGCCGTCGCCCCCGGCCAGGACCACCCCTGGCCCGTGGTCGAGGACCTGCCCGACGACGACCGGCCCACGGTGACCAGGACGCCCCCGGACGAACCCCCGCCGGCGCCGGCCAGACGTGCCGGCGACCTCCGGCTCGGCACCGACGAGCCGGCCGAGCACGCAGGGTCGGCCGATCACGACGACGGCGAGCGGTTCATCCCGCCCGACCTGCCGCCGCTGCCCCGGGCCGATCTGGTCAGCCGCCTGGCCTGGGCCGGTGTGGTGGGCGGCCCGCTGTTCCTGCTGATCGCCGCGCTGTTCTGGCGCGACCTGCCGGAGATGCTGCTCCTGGCCGCGGTGGCGGCGTTCGTCGGCGGCTTCGCCGCCCTGGTCGTCCGGATGCCCCGCGATCGCGACGACGACGACGGCGCGGTGGTCTGAGGCCCGGCAGGGACGGGTCGGGCGTCACCACCCCTGGCCGCTCACCACGTCACCGGACGCCACCGCTCGAGCCAGGCGGGCGTGGTCGCGGGCGTTCTGCACGGCGTAGCTGAAGGCGTACGCGACCATTCCCTCGTCGAAGGCCGGACCCTTGCCGAGGTACGCCGAAATGGCCACGGCGTCACCGGTGCGGGCGTGGGCTCGGGCGAGGACGGCGCCGCACGCGCCGGCGAAGTCGACGAGGAGCGGCGCGATGCCGGCGTTGTCGGGGATGATCTTCATGTCCCGGAACTGCCGCACGTAGTAGTCGGCGCCGTCGGCCCTGGTCCAGCCGACGAAGATGTCGGTGGCACTCTGGATGAGCCGCTTGCCGACGACCACGCGCTGGCCGTGGTTGCCGTGCCGGCTCGGGTACAGGTACTGCTCGTACACCGACGCCTGATCCTGCTTCATCTGGAGGAAGAGCGGGTCGTCCCCGCCGCGCCCTTCGAGCAGCAGCAGGTAGACGCGCATGCCGACACTCCCGACGCCAATGACCTGCCGGACGACGTCGACGACGTGAAAGCGGTCCAGCAGATGCCGGCGGTCCTCGTCAAGGGTCTGGCGGTAACCGTCGAACGCGCGCAGGGCATGGTCGCGCTCCCCCTCGTCCAGGTGGACACGGAACGGGGAGTTCTCCGTGATCTGCGGTCGACCCCGGACGACCGTCGTGAGCCGCTCCAACGCACCCCGGCTGGTGCGACGCGCGGCCCTCCGGGTGATGTGCCGGGAGACCCGCTCGCGCCACTCCGGCTCGGTGAACGCGTCGAGCAACCGGTCGACGCGGGTGAGGTCGTACCAGGTGCCCAGTTCGCCCCGGACCGCGAAGTCCTTCATGCGCTCTCGGTAGGCGCGAAAGCCCCGCGCGTACCGCGGGCTCGGCGAGCCTGTGCCGTCCATTGACCTCAGCGCTCACGACCAGGCTGGTGACCAGCCTCTTGACGTCCCACTCGAAGGGGCCCGGAAGGGTCTCGTCGAAGTCCCGGAGGTCGAAGGCCAGGGCACGCTCGGGGGTGGCCCACAGGCCGAAGTTCAGGAGGTGAGCGTCTCCGCACAACTGCACCGTCAGGCCCGTGTTCGGCCCGGCCGCCAGGTCGCCGGCCATGACCGCGGCGGCCCCCCGGTAGTAGTGCCAGGACGTCTCGGCCATCCGGGCGTGCCGGATCGGAACGAGGTCGGCCAGCCGGGACGCGCTCTGGTCCACGACGGTGTCCAGGGCGTCGCGGGTGCGCGTCCTTTCATCCCATGGGCCCGCCGCACGACGTGGAGCCACGCGACGCGCTGCGCGGCCGAGGCCCTCTCGTTCCGCGCGTGACAGGGGTGCCTGGGTCGCTGGAGTCACGGGAAGTCAACTCTCCCACGCCGAGGCCGAGCGCCGGATGTCCAGCTCGGCGAGCACGGGCAGGTGGTCGCTGCCCTTGCGGACGTCGTCCGGCGAGGGCTCCCAGCCGGCCACCGTGGCGCTCAACCCCGGCCCGACCAGGACCGCGTCGATCCTGCGGTGGGGTCGCCAGGACGGGAACGTCGGCCCGGACGCCGGCCACGGGTCGGCGGCCAGGTCGGCCAGCAGCCGCCACGAGGGCCCGTCCGGGGGCTCGTTCAGGTCGCCCGCGACCACCGCGGGCAGGCCGCCGGCGGCCAGCAGCCGGTGCAACCGGCGGGCGTGGTCGAGCCGTTGGGCCTGCTGCAGGCCCAGGTGCACGCAGGCCAGGGCGAAGCTGGTTCCCCCCGGCAGCCAGACCGTGGCCAGGACGGCGCCGCGGGGTCGTGGCGGAGGCAGCGCGAGGAGCCGGGCGCCGTCCCGCACCGGAAGGCGCAGGCAGCGGGCGTCGTCCACCCGGGTGCGCAGCGAGCACAGCAACGCCGTCCCGGCCGAGTCCCGCCCGCCGGCCAGGTAGAGCAGCCCGGCCGAGCGCGCCAGCGCCGCCAGCCGCCATCGCGATCCCGGCCACCGGGGCGCCTCCTGGAGGCAGACCAGGTCGGCGTCCGCCGAGCGGATCACCCGGACCACGGCCGGCTGGTCACCGCGCAGGTCGCGCACGTTCCAGGTGAGCAGCCGCAGCGACGGCGAACCGGTCAACCGGGCCCCCGGGCGAGGTCCGCCGAGCCGACCATGCCGGAATCCGGCCCGAGAGCGGCCTTGACGATCCTGGCCTCCGGCCGGAACCCGCGCCCGGTGAGCGTGCGCCGGAACGAATCGCGGGCGGGGCCCAGCAGCAACTCGCCGGCGTCTGAGACGCCCCCGCCGATCACGAACGTCCCAGGGTCGAGCGCCGCCGCGATGTTCGCCAGCCCGATCCCGAGCCAGCGGCCGACCTCGTCGAACAGCTCCATCGCGGTGGGATCGCCCTCCATGGCCGCCTCGGTGATCAGCGGGCCGACCAGCTGCGAGACATCCCCGCCGACCCGCTGGACCAGCGGCACGGTGACCGGCGATCCCGCCTCCGCGAGCTCGCGGGCCTCCCGGCCGAGCACGTTGCCGGACGCGTACTGCTCGAGGCACCCGCGGTTGCCGCACTCGCACCGCCGACCGTCGGGGACGACGACCATGTGACCGAACTCCCCGGCCATCCCCCAGCGACCGCGCTGCACGACGCCGTCGACGACGATCGCGCCGCCGATCCCGGTGCCCAGCGTCACGCAGACCAGCCGGGACTCCCCCTGCGCCGCGCCGAACCGCCACTCCGCCCATGCCGCCGCGTTCGCGTCGTTCTCCACGATCACCGGGAGGTCGCCGAGCGCGGCGGCGACGTCGTCGCGCAGCGGCTCGTTCCGCCAGGCCAGGTGCGGGGCGAACATCACCCTGGCCCGGTCGGCGTCGACGAAGCCGGCCGCGCCGATCCCCACCCCGACGACCTCGTGCCCGGCCCGCAGCTCCCCGACAACGTCGACGATCGTCGACTCCACCGCCTCCGGGTCGGTGGACGGCGTCAGCCGGCGGGCCCTGGCCAGGATCGTCCCGTCCTCGTCGACCAGCCCCGCGGCCACCTTGGTACCGCCGATGTCGACGCCGATCGCCAGCCGGCTCACGGGTCGCGGGCCAGGTCTGCGGCCCCCACGATCCCGGCGTCGTTGCCCAGCCGCGCCTGCCGGATCTCCGGGATCGGGCGGTACGCCGCACCGGACAGCAGCGAGACGAACGTCATCCGGGCCGGCTCGAGCAGCGCCTCGCCGGCGTCGGAGACACCCCCGCCGATCACGATCACCGCCGGGTCGAGGATCGCCACCACCGTCGCGAGGCCCTCACCCAGGCGGCTTCCGGCCTCGGCGATCAGGTCGAGAGCCGCGGGGTCACCGGCCGCCGCCGCGGCACTGATCATCTGGCCGGTCAGGGCCTCGGGCCGGCCGCCGGCCGCCCTGAGCATCGCCGCGGTGGCCTGCGGCTCCTCCTCGGCCATCAGCCGGGCCTGGCGGAGCAGGGCACGGCCCGAGGCGTACTGCTCCCAGCAGCCGCGCAGCCCGCACCCGCAGGGCCAGCCGTCCGGGACCAGCCGCATGTGCCCGGGTTCGGCGGCGGTCCCCCAGGCGCCGCGGACCAGCCGCCCGTCGATCACGATGCCCGCGCCGATCCCGGTGCCCACGGTGATCACGACGACGTCCGCCACGCCGCGGGCCGCGCCGAAGCGGTGCTCGGCCCACGCGGCCGCGTTGGCGTCGTTCTCCACCACGACGGGGACGTCGATGTGCTCGCTGAGGATGTCCCGGAGCGGGTGGTCGCGCCAGGGGGGCAGGTTCGCCGCGAAGCGGACCGTCGAGCGGCCCTTGTCGACGAAGCCTGCCGCCGCCACGCCGACGCCTGCCACCTGATGCTCCGCGCACAGCGCGGTCACCACGGTCGCGATGCCCTTGTCGAGCGACTCGGCGGTGTCCGCGGGGGTGGACACCCGCCGCCGGGCGAGGATCCTCCCCTCACCATCGACCACGCCGGCGGCGATCTTCGTGCCGCCGACGTCGACACCGATCGTCAGCTCCACCAGTGACCTCGCTCTCCCTCCGTCGCCCGGCTCGCTCCGCACTGCTCGCGACGCTACGCGGAATCGCACGATCGCGCCGACGGACACAGGTTCAGTCGGTGACCTCGATCCGCTCGACCGGGACGCCGCGATGCGGCGGCGAGCCCGGCTGGCCCGGGTCGTCGTCCGGGCGGGGTGCCTCCGCGGTCGAGGGGTGGGCGTTCAGCATCTCGCGGACGGCAGCGGCCAGGGCGGCGGCCGCGGCGGCCAGGTGCTCGGCCAGTTCCGGCCGGGCGTGCCGCAGCCCCTCGAACCCCTGGCAGATCGGGCACACCGGGCAGATCGCTGAGCCGCACCCGCTGTCGGGCACGTCGTCATGGGAGCGCTCGGCCGGCCCGTCGGCGCCGGGCTCGGTG
>JBKPQU010000016.1:0-6359 GCA_046734255.1 Actinomycetota bacterium | reverse complement strand
CGCAGCAGGCCGGACAGGCGAACCAGGCCGGGCAGCGCCTCGCCGTCGACCGAGCGGACGTCCTGCTGCTCCCAGCGCATCCCATACTCGAACATATGTTCGAGTCGCGGTCAAGCGGCTCAGGCCGTGTCCTGCAACTCCAGCAGGTAGGGGTTGGAGCGGCGCTCCCGGCCGATCGTGGTGAGCGGGCCGTGGCCGGGCAGCACGAGGACGTCGTCCGGCAGCGTGAGCACCCGGTCGCGCAGGGAACGCCACATCTCCTCGGTGTCCCCGCCGGGAAGATCGGTCCGACCGATGCTGCCGGCGAACAGCACGTCGCCGCTCAATACGGTCGACGCCGCGCCGGTCACGCCGTCCGGGACCTCGGGGAGCCGGAACATCACCGACCCCTCGGTGTGTCCTGGCGCGTGCACGATGCCGACGCTCAGGCCGGCGACCTCGAGCTGCTCGCCGTCGGCCAGCGGGCGGACGTCGTCCGGTTCGCGCCACCGCGCGCTGCTGCCGAACTCCTGCTCGAACATCGCCACGATCGCCGGGTCGAGCTCGGCGATCGGGTCGCGCAGCCGGTACTGGTCATCGGTGTGCAGGTACGCCGCGACGCCGTGCGCGTCGCAGACGGGTGTGACCGAGTACACGTGGTCGACGTGCCCGTGCGTCGCCAGCACGGCGGCCGGGCGCAGCCGGTGCTCCTGGAGCACCTCCGCCAGCTGGTCGAGCACGCCGATCCCGGGGTCGACGACCAGGCAGTCCTCCCCGGGCGCGGTGGCCGCCACGTAGCAGTTCGTAGCGAACGCGGCGGCTGGGAACCCGACCAGGAGCACGCGTCGAGACTACCCACGATGTACCAGGTGGCACGCGGGCGGTCGCGCTGGGTGGTCGTCCTACACTGGCAGCCGTCCGCGCGAGGTGGCCGCGCGGCAGGCGACGGACAGGGAGGACGATCAGGTGTCGCCGAACAGGCGCGAGCGCGAATACGCCCGGCGCCGGTACCAGAAGTGGCAGCTCAGGCAGATCGCCCGGCAGGCCAAGCGGCGGCGCCTCAGGCGCACCTCCGCGGTGGCGGCCGCCGCGGTGGCGACCGTCGCTGTGATCCTGGGGGCGATCTGGCTGCTCACCGGGAAGGGGTCCGGCACGAGCAGCGCGGCGCAGTCCACGCCGAAGGCCACCGCCACGGCGAGCGCCTCGCAGGCCGCCGACAACCCCTGCCCCGCTCCCACCGTCACGCCGCCCGCCAAGCCGAAGACGTTCGCCTCGGCACCGGCGGCGAGCACGGCGGGCAAGACCTGGAACCTCACGCTGGACACCAGCTGCGGCGGCGTCCTGATCCAGATGGACGGCACCAAGGCGCCCCACGCGGTCGCCGCGATGCTGCTGCTGGCGCGGAACGGCTACTTCGACGGCAGTCCCTGCCACCGGCTCACCACCGCCGGCATCTACGTCCTGCAGTGCGGAGACCCGACCGGCACCGGAACCGGGGGCCCGGGCTTCGAGTACGGCCCCGTGGAGAACGCACCGAAGAACAACGTCTACCCCGCCGGCACCGTCGCGATGGCCCGCAGGGGCGGTAACGCCAAGAGCATCGGCAGCCAGTTCTTCCTCGTCTACAAGGACTCCACGATCCCGTCGGACGCCGCCGGGGGCTACACCGTGATCGGCAAGGTGGTCGGCGGCGAGGACGTGGTGGAGAAGGTGGCGGCCGGCGGGGTCGCGGGCGGAGGGCAGGACGGCAAGCCCGAACGGGCCATCTCGATCGTGTCCACCAGCGTGGCTCCCGGGTGAGCGAGGACCATGGAGCGGTGAGCGCGCGGGAGTGGGGCCGGGTCGACCCCGACGGCACCGTGTGGGTGCGCACGTCGGACGGCGAGCGTGCCGTCGGCTCCTACCCCGGCGCCACCGAGGAGGCCGCGCTCGCCTACTTCGGTCGCAAGTTCGACGACCTGGCCGCCCAGGTCGACCTGCTCGACCAGCGGATGCGGGCCGGCCAGGTCTCGCCGAGCGACGCGGAGGCCAGCCTGCGGCGGCTCGGCGACGCCATCCGCGAGGCCCACGCGGTCGGTGACCTCGACGGGCTGCTCGAGCGGGTGAACGCCCTGGCGCCGCTGGCCGAGCAGCGCCGCGCGGAGGTGGAGCAGGCACGCCGCGAGGCGCGGGAGCACTCGCTGGCCGCGCGCACGGCGCTGGTCGAGGAGGCCGAGGCGCTCGCCGCCGAGGAGCCGGACCGGATCTCCTGGCGTACCGCCGGGGACCGCCTGCGCGAGCTGTTCGAGACCTGGCGCACGCTGCAGAGGGACAGCCGGCTCGACAAGCACACCGAGGACGAGCTGTGGAAGCGCTTTAGCCACGCCCGCAGCACCTTCGACCGCAAGCGCCGGCAGTACTTCGGCGTGCTGGACGAGCAGCGCTCCGAGGCGCGCGCGGCCAAGGAGGCGATCGTGGTCGAGGCGGAGACGCTCGCCGGCTCGACCGACTGGAACGCCACCGCCGCCGCCTTCCGCGAGCTGATGAACCGCTGGCGCGCCGCCGGGCGCGCGTCGCGCAAGGACGACGACGCGCTGTGGAGCAGGTTCCGCGCCGCGCAGGACAGCTTCTTCGCGGCCAGGAGCGCCGTGGCCAGCTCCAAGGACTCCGAGCTGCGCGGCAACCTCCAGGTGAAGGAGAGGCTGCTGGCCGACGCCGAGCGCCTGCTGCCGGTCAAGGACGTCGCCGCAGCCCGCTCGGCCCTGCGCGACATCCAGGAGCGCTGGGAGGGCGCGGGCAAGGTGCCGCGTGCCGACCTGAGCCGGATCGAGGGCCGCCTCCGCCGGGTCGAGCAGTCGATCCGGGAGGCCGAGCAGGAGCGCTGGGCGCGCAGCAACCCCGAGGCCCGGGCGCGCGCCGAGGCGGTGGTCAGCCAGCTCGAGCAGGCGATCAGCGGGCTGCGGGCCAACCTCGAGGTCGCCCGCGCCGCAGGCGATCAGCGCCGCGCCGAGGACGCCGAGCAGGCGCTCGCCGCGCGCGAGGAATGGCTCGCCCAGGCGCGGCAGTCGCTGGCCGAGTTCCGCTGACGTTCTCGTCCACAGGCAACCGAAACGTCACACCGTCCACAGCTCGGCTGCCGGTGGCGCGGCGGTGCCGCCCGCGCCGCAGCCTGTCCGCATGAGCTGGATGCCCACCCCCGAGCCCGACACCCACGTCGATCCGGGCCTGCCCTTCCGGCCGGCCGATCCGGCCGAGGCCGCCGAGGCGGGCCGGCTGTGCTCCGCGGGTCTGATCCGCCGAGTCGTCGCCGACGCCTTCGTCGCCGCCGACGTGCCCGACTCCCCCACGCTGAGGGCGCGGGCGGCCGCGCTGGTCCTCCCGGAGCGCCTGGCGGCGGCCGGCGGCATCGTCGGGTTCGCCTCCGCGGCCTGGGTGCACACCGGCTGGCATCCCGAGGGGTCGCCCGGGTCGCTCGACGTGATGGCCGCGCAGAGGGTGAGCCCCGTCCGCGGCGTCCGCATCCGGCAGGTGGGGGTGAGCCCCGAGGACGTCGTGACGCTGGAGGGGCTCTCGCTGACCTCACCGGCCCGCACGGCCGCCGACCTCGCCCGGGACTGGCCGTGGTCGGCCGCGCATGCAGGGCTGGCCGCGCTGGTCAGGGACACCGAGATGGTTCCCGACGACGTCCTGGCCTGCCTGGGCCGCATGCGCGGGGCCCGCGGCGTCGCCCAGGCGCGCCCGGCGGTCGCCCGATGGGCAGCTGAGTGGGCAGCCGAGCGCGCGGCCGAGCGCGCGGCCGGGTCACCGGCGCTGGGGTGAGCCGCTCACGAGTCGTTCCGGCGGCCGGTCAGCCGGTATGCGTCGAAGACGCCGTCGACCCGGCGGACCGCCGCGATCACGTGCCCGAGGTGCGCGGGGTCGGCCATCTCGAACGTGAACTTGGAGATCGCCACCCGGTCACGGGAGGTGGAGACGTTGGCGGCGAGGATGTTCACGTGGTTGTCCGACAGGACCCTCGTCACGTCGGAGAGCAGCCGGTTGCGGTCCAGCGCCTCGACCTGGATCTGGACGAGGAACACGCTCGCCGAGGTCGGGGCCCACTCGACGTCGACGATCCGGTCGGGCTCGGCGAGCAGGCCGGCGACGTTCCCGCAGTCCTCGCGGTGCACCGAGACGCCGTTGCCCCGGGTGACGAACCCGATGATCGGGTCGCCGGGCACCGGCGTGCAGCAGCGGGCGAGCTTGACCCAGACGTCCTCCGCGCCGCGGACCACCACGCCGGGGTCGCCGGTGCGCTGGCGGCGCAGCTTGGTCGGCATCGTCGCCTCGGCCAGGTCCTCCTCGGCGCTGGCCTCCCCACCGATCGACTGGTACAGCCGCTGGACGACGCTGCCGGCCGGCACGTGCCCCTCGCCCACCGCGGCGTAGAGCCCGGAGACGTCGAGGAAGCGCATCTCGTTCGCCAACGCGACCAGCGCCTCGTGCGACATGAGCCGCTGCATCGGCAGCCGCTGCTTGCGCATCGCCCGGGCGATGGCCTCCTTCCCCTGCTCGATCGCCTCCTCGCGACGCTCCTTGGAGAACCACTGCCGGATCTTGTTCCGCGCCCGGGGGCTCTTCACGAACGTCAGCCAGTCCCGGCTCGGCCCCGCACCTGCCGCCTTGGATGTGAAGACCTCGACCAGGTCGCCGTTGTCCAGCGTGCTCTCCAGCGGCACCAGACGGCCGTTGACCCGCGCGCCGATGCAGTGGTGACCGACCTCGGTGTGCACGGCGTAGGCGAAGTCGACCGGCGTGGCCCCGGCCGGCAGCGCGGTGACATCGCCCTTGGGCGTGAAGACGAACACTTCGGCGGTCTTGAGGTCGAAGCGCAACGACTCGAGGAACTCTCCCGGGTCCTCGGTCTCCTTCTGCCAGTCGAGCAGCTGGCGCAGCCAGGCCATGTCGTTGGCTGCCGCGCTGTCGGCGGTGACTCCCTTGCCCGACGCCGGCTCGCTGGCCGCGGTCGCCCGCGGGTTCTCCTTGTACTTCCAGTGCGCGGCGACGCCGTACTCGGCCCGCCGGTGCATCGCGAACGTGCGGATCTGCAGCTCGACGGGCTTGCCCTCGGGCCCGATGACCGTCGTGTGCAGCGACTGGTACATGTTGAACTTGGGCATCGCGATGTAGTCCTTGAACCGCCCGGGAACGGGGTTCCACCGGGCGTGCACGCTACCCAGCACGGCGTAGCAGTCACGGACCGAGTCGACGAGGACGCGGATGCCAACCAGGTCGTAGATGTCGGTGAAGTCGCGGCCGCGCAGGATCATCTTCTGGTAGATCGAGTAGTAGTGCTTGGGCCGGCCGGTCACGGACGCGCGGATCTTGGATCCGCGCAGGTCGTCGGTCACGTGGTCCACCACGGTGCTGAGGTACTCGTCACGGCTGGGCGCTCGGTCGGTGACCAGCCGCACGATCTCGTCGTAGACCTTGGGATAGAGCGTCGCGAACGCGAGGTCCTCGAGCTCCCACTTGATGGTGTTCATGCCGAGCCGGTGGGCAAGCGGCGCGTAGATCTCCAACGTCTCGCGAGCCTTCTGCTCCTGCTTCTCGGGTCGCAGGTAGCGCAGCGTGCGCATGTTGTGCAGCCGGTCGGCGAGCTTGATGACCAGCACCCGGATGTCGCGGGCCATCGCCACGACCATCTTGCGCACCGTCTCCGCCTGCGCCGACTCGCCGTACTTGACCTTGTCGAGCTTGGTCACCCCGTCCACCAGGTCGGCGATCTCGTCGCCGAAGTCGCGCCGCAGATCCGGGAGGCGGTACGCCGTGTCCTCCACCGTGTCGTGCAGGAGGGCCGCGCACAGGGTCGGGGGCGTCATGCCCAGCTCGGCGAGGATCGTGGTCACGGCGAGCGGGTGGGTGATGAAAGGGTCGCCACTCTTGCGGAGCTGGCCCCGGTGATGCGTCTCGGCGACCTCGTAGGCGCGCTCCATCAGGCGCAGGTCGGCCTTGGGGTGGGTCGAGCGGACGATACGGAAGAGGCGCTCCAGCACCGGGTTGACGCTGCTGCGCTGCGCGCCCAGCCGGGCCAGGCGGGCCCGCACGCGTCGCGACGCCGGTGCGGCCGGTGCGCCGGTGGCCGCTGGGTCATCGGCTCCGCCGTCCGGGGCTACCGCATCATCAACCGTCTGGGTGGCGGCGCGCCGAACCTCGTCGTCGCGGTCGGCGTCGACCGGACTCTGAGGAGGGGCATCAGCCACGAGCACGCTCCAGAAGGCGTTGGTGATCTCTGGAGCACCCCAGTCTAACGGGCGGTTCGCACCGGACCGGGCTCAAGCGGTCAACAGCGCGTGCAGCGGCGGGCCGTCGACGCGGGACACTCGCTCCCGTCCGGGCAGGAAGGACAGCTCCAGCAGCAC
>JBKPQU010000015.1:0-10817 GCA_046734255.1 Actinomycetota bacterium | reverse complement strand
GCCCGGGCCCGCGCCCAGGTCTGCGCGTCCACCCCCTCGGGCACCTGGCGGAAATCCGGACCGAACGCGTCATACCGCCGTCGCGTCTCTGGGTCCGAGAGCACGTCGTAGGCCTGAGAGATCTCCTTGAACCGCTCCTCGGCCTGCGGGTCCTTGTTGATGTCGGGGTGATAGGTGCGGGCCAGCTTGCGGTAGGAGCGCTGGATCTCCTCCTGCGCCGCACTCCTTGGGACGCCGAGCACGGCGTAATAGTCGCCGCTCGCCATCACTGCGCCCCTGTGGCCACGACCACCGAGGCCGGTCGCAGCTGTCGCTCCTCCTCGCCGTACCCGGGCCTGATCACGCGGACGACGGTCCCCGCGGGAGCGTCCGACGTCGGGATGGCCGCGACCGCCTCGTGACGGGCGGGATCGAAAGTAAGGCCCTCGTCATCCCGTCGCGGGAAGCCGAGCCGGGCCAGCACGCCGAGGGCCTGCTCGCGCACCGCCCGGACCCCCTCCACGATCGCCCCGGGGTCGGCGGAGGCGTGTTCCAGGGCCAAGTCGAGGTTGTCCAGCACCGGCAGCCACTCCGCGGCGACGCGCGCCCGCTCCGCCGCCCGCTGTCGTTCGGACTCCCCGGCGACCCGTTTGCGGAAGTTGTCCAGCTCGGCCACGGCCCGCCGCCACCGGTCCTCCAGCTGCGTGACCTGCGCCCGCAGCTCGGCGATCACGCGATCCTGGTCGGCGTCCTGACCGTCGCGGGTCGGTCGCAGTGACTCCTCCTGGGGTGGGCGTTCCTCGGCCATGCCGGCTCACTCCGTGCTGAACTCGGCGTCGATCACGTCATCGTCACCGCCGCCGCCTGCTTCTGCGGCACCTGGGGCACCGGACCCGTCACCGGCACCGGTGGTCGCAGCGAGGCCGTGGTACACCTGCTGCAACTCGGACGTGAGCGAGCGCAGCCGATCCAGCGGCGTCTCTTCCTTCAGGGCCTGGCGTGCGTCGGCCACCAGCATCTCCGCGCGGGCCTTCTCGTGCACCGCCACCGAGGCACCCAGCTCGGCGATGCGGTGCTCCACTTGATAGGCCGCGGTGTCGAGGGCGTTGCGGGCGTCGATCAGCTCCCGCAGCCGGGCGTCCTCCGAGCGATGCTGCTCCGCGTCGGTGACCATCCGGTCGATCTCGGCTTTGTCCAGCGTCGAGCTCTCGGTGATGGTGATCCGCTGTTCTGCGCCGGTGTCCTTGTCCCGGGCGGAGACGTTGAGGATCCCGTTGGCGTCGACGTCGTAGGTGACCTCGATCTGCGGCACGCCGCGGGGCGCGGGTCGGATGTTCTCCAGCCGGAACCGCCCCAGGACGCGGTTGTCGGCGGCCCGTTCCCGCTCACCCTGCAATACCACGATGTCCACGGCGGGCTGGTTGTCCTCGGCGGTGCTGAACACCTCGGTGCGCCGGGCCGGGATCGTGGTGTTCCGTTCGATCACCTTGGTCATCACCCCGCCCAGCGTCTCCACCCCGAGCGACAGCGGCGTGACGTCCAGCAGGAGGACGTCCTTGACCTCACCCTTCAGCACCGCCGCCTGCAGGGCCGCGCCGAGGGCGACGACCTCGTCGGGGTTGACGGTCATGTTGGGGTCCTTGCCCCCGGTCAGGCGGCGCACCAGGGCCTGGACCGCCGGGATCCGGGTGGAACCGCCCACCAGGATGACCTCGTCGATGTCGTTCGCGGTCACCTTTGCGTCCGCCATCGCCTGCTCCACCGGCCTCAGGCACCGGTTGACGAGGTCGGCGGTGATCTGGTCGAACGTCGACCGCATCAGCGTGGTGTTCAGGTGCTTGGGACCGTTGGCATCGGCGGTGACGAACGGCAGGTTGATCGTCGTCTGGGTCACGGAGGACAGCTCCACCTTGGCACGCTCTGCAGCCTCGAACAGGCGCTGCAGAGCCTGGGCGTCACGGCGGAGGTCGATCCCCTCGGTGCGCTGGAACTCATCCGCCAGGTGGTCGACCAGCCGGCGGTCGAAGTCGTCGCCGCCCAGATGGGTGTCTCCGGAGGTCGCCCTGACCTCGACGACGCCGTCGCCGACGTCGAGCAGGCTGACGTCGAAGGTTCCGCCGCCGAGGTCGAAGACCAGCACGGTCTCGTTCGTCCGCTTGTCCAGGCCGTAGGCGAGCGCCGCGGCGGTCGGCTCGTTGATGATCCGCAGGACCTCCAGACCGGCGATCCGGCCGGCATCCTTGGTGGCCTGCCGCTGCGAATCGTTGAAGTAGGCCGGGACCGTGATCACGGCTTCGGTGATCCGCTCGCCGAGGGACTTGGAGGCGTCCTCGACAAGCTTCCGCAGCACCAGTGCGGAGATCTCCTCCGGCGCGTAGTCCTTGCCGCGCACCCGGAACCTGACCGCGCCGTCCGGTCCGGACAGCACGTCGAAGGAGACCGCGTTCAGCTCGCTGGAGACCTCTTCGTAGCGGCGCCCGATGAACCGCTTGGCCGAGTAGATCGTGCCCTTCGGGTTCAGGATCGCCTGCCGCCGGGCCAGCTGGCCCACCAGGCGTTCACCCTGTTCGGTGAACGCCACCACCGACGGGGTGGTACGCGATCCCTCCGCATTGGGGATCACGGTCGGCTGGCCGCCCTCCACCGTCGCGATCACCGAGTTGGTGGTGCCGAGGTCGATGCCGACCGCCTTGGCCATTGTCAGCTCCTTCGCCTGTGGTTACCGGATCAGGACGCGTCGGCGCCCGCGCTGGCCGGGGTGTCGATCGCCTGCTGGAAAGCGGCCGCCGCGGTGACCTGAACCCTGCGTGGCTGCGCCTTCTCGGACACCGGGATGGTCAGGGTGAGCACGCCCTTGTCGAACGAGGCCGTCATCCCGTCCGGGTCGAGGCTCTCGCCGAGGAACAACTGGCGGGTGAAGGTCCCCTGGGGTCGTTCGGCGATGGGTCGTTCGGCGATGACGATCTCCTGCCATCTCGTCCCGCTCCGCCGGCCGGAAGTCAGCAGACCACCCCGCCACCACCGACGTGTGAGCGCCTGTGGAGCGTCGACGACGTGGCGGCATTTCTCCGGATCCCGGTTTGACGCTGCATCAGTGACGCTACCTGGGCACAGGGCCGCCCGCCTTTCGAGTCGGTAAGCATCTTCGTTACGACCCAGACGTCGTGCGCCGCTGGCTCGTTGACAACTGCGGCGGAGCTGCCTGATGGCCGGTTCGATCAAGAGGCGACCTAACGGCAAGTGGCGAGCCCGATACCGCGACCCCACCGGCAAGGAACACGCGAGGCATTTCCTTCCTGGTCCCCTTTCTCGCGTACTCCGGACTGCGGTTCGGTGAGATGGCCGCCTTGCGCACGCGCGACGTCGACCTGGTGCGGCGTCGGGTGCATGTGGTCACCAACCTGGTGGAGGTAGGCGGCAAGCTAGTGCGCGGAACGCCGAAGACGCACCGCACCCGGACCGTGCCATTCCACGCCTCCTGGCACCTGACCTGGCCGAACTCATCGACGCCCGCGCCGCTGACGCGCCGGTCTTCCGCACTGCCAGCGGGACACTCCTCCGAAACAGCAACTTCCGTCACCACGTCTTCGACAAGGCGGTGCAGCGCGCGGGCCTCATGCCGCTCACCCCGCACGACCTACGCGACACGGCTGCCAGCCTGGCGATTGCGGCCGGCGCGAACGTCAAATCGGTCCAGCGGATGCTCGGGCACGCCTCGGCGGCGATGACACTCGACGTGTATGCCGGTCTCTTCGATGATCAGCTCGATGACGTGGCAGAGCGGATGCACTTGGCTGCGATGGAGGAGGGCTGGACACCGACGGATGCGGACTCAGTGCGGACTGAGGCGGATCCAGGGGAGGACGGTCAGGGCGCCTTGGCAGTCGATTAGCCCTGTGACCTGCAGTTTTGCTTGCGCGCCCGAAGGGATTCGAACCCCCAACCTTCTGATCCGTAGTCAGATGCTCTATCCGTTGAGCTACGGGCGCTCGGTGCGGCGCGGTGCGTGCACCGGCTGTCGAGGAGGATAGCGGACCGGGGCGAGAGGGGCCGTCGGAGGCGGGTCGGGGTGCTGGCCGGTGCGCCGACCCTGCAGCCAGCCTCAGGGTCGGCGTCCGCGCCGGCACGTAGGCTGCCTCGCGTGTCCCTCATCGCCACCGAGGCCCTGACCATGCGGTTCGGGCACGTCACGGCCCTGGATGGCCTGACCGTCGACCTGCCCGAAGGCGTCACCGGGCTCGTCGGCGCCAACGGCGCCGGCAAGTCGACGCTGTTGAAGATCCTGCTGGGGCTCCTCGGCGCCACCGCGGGCCGGGCGGAGGTCCTCGGGATGCCGGTCGCGACCGAGGGCTCCCGCATCCGCGAGCACGTCGGCTACATGCCCGAGCACGACTGCCTCCCGCCGGACGTCACCGCGACCGAGTTCGTCGTGCACATGGCCCGGATGTCCGGCCTTCCGACCACCGCCGCCCGCGAGCGCACCGCCGACACCCTCCGCCACGTCGGCCTCTACGAGGAGCGCTACCGGCCGATCGGCGGGTATTCCACCGGCATGAAGCAGCGGGTCAAGCTCGCCCAGTCGCTGGTCCACGACCCGGCGCTGGTGCTGCTGGACGAGCCCACCAACGGCCTCGACCCCGGCGGGCGCGATGAGATGCTCGGCCTGATCCGCCGGATCGGCACCGAGTTCGGCATCTCCCTGCTGGTCACCTCGCACCTGCTCGGCGAGCTCGAGCGGATCTGCGACCACGTCGTCGTGATCGACGGCGGCCGGCTGCTGCGCTCCACGTCGACGGCCGACATGACCTCCGCCAGCGGCGCCGTCGCCGTCGAGGTGACCGCCCGCGCCGACCAGCTCGCCGCCCTGCTGCAGCGGGCCGGGCTTGCGGTCCAGCCCGCCGGACGGCGTGGCGACGGCTTCGTCGGAGACACCACCGTGCTCGCGGTCGAGCTCGCCGGCGAGGCCACCTACGACCTGATCCGCGACACCGTCGCCGAGCTCGGCGTCGGCCTGGTCCGCATGCAGCCGCGCCGCCACCACATCGTCGAGATCTTCGAGGACGCCGCGGGGGGCCCGGCATGACCACATCGGCGGAGACCGGCCAGCACGGCGAGGCCCACGGCCGGCACAGCGCGGGCAGCGAACAGGGTGTCATCCACGACATCGGCTACCGGCACTACAAGGGACGCCGGCTCGGCCGCGGCTACGTCGCCCGATCACTGCTCGTCGACAGCCTGCGCGGCACCTACGGCCTCGGCCGATCCGCGCGCTCCAAGGTGATGCCCATGCTGCTCGGCGCGCTGATGTGCCTTCCGGCACTGGTGATGGTCATCGTGGTCAACGCCACAGGGGCCGACCGGTTGCCGCTGGCCTACACCGACTACGCCTTCCGCCTGCAGACCGTGGTCGCCATCTTCGTCGCCGCGCAGGCCCCGCAGAGCGTCTCCCGTGACCTGCGCTTCCACACGATGCCGCTGTACCTGTCCCGGCCGCCGCACCGGATCGACTACGTGCTGGCCAAGTACGCCGCGATGAGCAGCGCCCTGCTGATCCTGCTCGCGGTCCCGCTGCTGATCATGTACGCCGGCGCGCTGCTCGCCCACCTGCCCACCTGGGACCAGACCCGCGGCCTGCTCCAGGGCCTGGCCGGCGCCGTGCTGTTCGCCCTCGTCCTGACCGGGATCGGCCTGCTGATCGCGGCGCTGACCCCCCGGCGCGGGCTCGGCATCGCGGCGATCATCACCGTGCTGCTGGTCGCGACTGCGGTCGGCGGGGTGACCAATGGCATCGCCCAGGACCAGGGGGCCGACACGCTGGCCGGCTACGCAGGACTGATCGGCCCGTTCACGCTGGTGGACGGCGTGCAGACGTGGCTGTTCGGCACGGTGCCGAACGTCCCGCCCGGTCCGCCGGGCACGCTCGGCGGGCCCGTCTTCGCCCTGGTCGCCGCGGTGATCGTGCTGGGCAGCTTCGGCCTGATGCTGCTGCGCTACCGGAGGGTGTCGGTCTCGTGAGCACGATCACTCTGGAGCGCGTGTCCCGCTGGTACGGCAACGTCGTCGCGGTCAACGACGTGACGATGGCGATCGGCCCCGGCGTCACCGGGCTGCTCGGGCCCAACGGCGCGGGCAAGTCCACGCTGATCCACATGATGGCCGGGTTCCTGCCGCCGTCCGCCGGCAGCGTGACGCTGGACGGCGAGCCGGTCTGGCGTAACACGGAGATCTACCGCCGGATCGGCCTGGTGCCCGAGCGCGAGGGGATGTACGACCTGGTCACCGGCTGGCAGTTCGTGCTCGCCAACGCCCGGCTGCACCGCCTCCCCGATCCGGAGGCCGCGGCCCGCCGGGCGCTGGAGACCGTGGAGATGACCGCCGCCCAGGACCGCGACATCTCCACCTACTCCAAGGGCATGAAGCAGCGGATGAAGATGGCCAGCGCGCTGGTCCACGACCCTCCGGTGCTGCTGCTGGACGAGCCGTTCAACGGGATGGACCCGCGGCAGCGGCTGCACCTGATGGACCTCCTGCACACCATGGCCGCCCAGGGCCGCAGCGTCCTGTTCAGCTCGCACATCCTGGAGGAGGTCGAGGAGATCGCCGGCTCGATCCAGGTGATGGTCGCCGGCCGGCACGCGGCGTCCGGGGACTACCGCGAGATCCGCCGCCTGATGACCGAGCGGCCGCACCAGTACACGATCCGCTCCAGCGACGACCGGACGCTCGCCGCGGCGATCATCGCCGACGGGCACGCCTCCGGGATCAACCTGGGCGCCGTCCGCGGCACGCAGCCGGGTGACGGCGTCGAGGCCGGGCTGCACGTCGAGACCTCGGACTT
Source organism: Actinomycetota bacterium (assembly GCA_046734255.1). Lineage (GTDB taxonomy): Bacteria > Actinomycetota > Actinomycetes > Actinomycetales > Kineosporiaceae > JBKPQU01. The sequence continues at coordinate 4,000 of JBKPQU010000015.1, read as the reverse complement.
CGGCCGGTTCGTCACCGCCCTGCCCTCCCTCGCCGGCCGGCTCGGTGTCCGGCTATACGAGGTCTCGCCGGCCGACGAGTCGCTGGAAAGCGTCTTCTCCTACCTCGTGGCGCGCTGAGGGAGCCGGAATGAACCTGACCGTGGCCCGGCTGACCGCCCGCAGCCTGCTCGGACGGCGCCGAACGCTGCTGCTGCTCGCGCTGCCCGCGCTGCTCCTGCTGCTGTCGGTCGCCATCCGGTGGATCGCCGGCACGGACGCCGACCTGACCGTCAACCTCCTGGCCGGGTTCGCCCTCGGCACGATCGTCCCGCTGCTCGGCCTGATCGCCGGCACCGGCGCGATCGGGCCGGAGATCGACGACGGCTCGATCGTCTACCTGCTGTCCAAGCCGCTCAGCCGGTTCACGATCGTGTTCTCCAAGCTCGCGGTCGCGGTCGGCATCATGCTCGCCTTCTGCGCCGTGCCGACCCTGATCGCCGGGCTGGTGCTCACCGGCGGGACGCGGAACCTGGCGCTCGGGTTCGCCGCCGGGGCCGCCGTGGCAGGGGTGACGTACTGCGCGCTGTTCCTGCTGCTGGCCGTGCTGACCCGCAACGCCGTGATCATCGGGCTGCTGTACGCCCTGGTCTGGGAGTCCGTGGTCGGGCAGTTCGTCCCCGGTGCCCGCGCCCTGAGCGTCCAGCAGTGGTCGCTGTCGGTCGTCCAGGCCGTCGTCGCGGCCCCGGCGGGAGGGGGCGCCGCGGTCCGCGCCGCCGTGAGCCTGACCACCGGATGCGTCGCGCTGGCCACCGTCCTGATCGCCTCGACGGTCTACGCCGGCTGGCGGCTGCGCTCCCTTCGGCTCACCGGCGAGGACACCTAGATCGAGATCGGCCCACCCGCTCCCAGACGCTGGGTGACCGCCCGGCCGTTGCCGACTGACAACGTAGTCACCGTATGTAGCGTGCTCAACTATCGGTGCATCGCTCCTGAAGCGCCCTGCTGCAAGGTATTTCAGTCGGCTTGAAACGGGTTTCGATGCAGGTCAGCCCGCTTGTGACAGGATTCACGAATGCGAGTGGCTACATCTGCACCGTGGCCAGCAAACACGCCTTACGGTAGTGGGATCCCCGCGGACACCGGCGTTCGGTCACTGTCTGTGGTCACCACAGGCGGCGGGCTGGGCGCACGGTCTCGGGCACCCCGCGGAGGCGACACCGGCAGAAGGGCACCAACGTGACGACGACTCACGACGACCGACTCGAGATTTCCACCGACACGACTCCGCTGATCATCGACACGCCTTCCGCCGAACCCCCCACCGCACACCGCAGGCTGCTCGCCTGGGTCGAGGAGGTCGCCGCCCTTACCACACCGGACGCCGTGCACTGGGTGGACGGCTCCCAGGCCGAGTACGAGGCCCTGATCGACGAGCTGGTCGCCGCGGGCACCTTCGTCCCCCTGCAGGGCAAGCCCGACTCGTACTGGTGCGCATCGGACCCCTCCGATGTCGCCCGGGTCGAGGACCGCACGTTCATCTGCTCCCGCGACCCCGAGGACGCCGGCCCGACCAACAACTGGATGGACCCGGACGAGATGCGGGCGGTCATGACCGACCTGTACCGCGGCTGCATGCGGGGCCGGACCCTCTACGTCATCCCGTTCGTCATGGGCCACCTGGACGCCCCGAAGCCCATGTTCGGCGTGGAGATCACCGACAGCCCCTACGTGGTGGCATCGATGCGGATCATGGCTCGCTGCGGCACCGACGTCCTGGAGGCCATGGGCACCGACGCCGAGTACGTCCCCTGCCTGCACTCCGTCGGCGCCCCGCTGGAGCCCGGCCAGGCCGACGTGCCCTGGCCGTGCAACTCGACGAAGTACATCACGCAGTTCCCCGAGGCCCGCGAGATCTGGTCCTTCGGTTCCGGCTACGGCGGCAACGCGCTGCTCGGCAAGAAGTGCTACTCGCTGCGGATCGCCAGCGTGATGGCCCGGGACGAGGGCTGGCTGGCCGAGCACATGCTGATCCTCAAGCTGACCGGCCCGCAGCAGCAGGTGCACTACGTCGCAGCGGCGTTCCCCAGCGCCTGCGGCAAGACCAACCTCGCGATGCTCGAGCCGACGATCGAGGGCTGGAAGGTCGAGACACTCGGCGACGACATCGCCTGGATGCGCTTCGGTCACGACGGGCGGCTCTACGCCGTAAACCCCGAGGCCGGCCTGTTCGGCGTCGCCCCCGGCACCGGCTGGACGACGAACCCCAACGCCATGCGCGCCGTCGACAAGGGCCACTCGGTGTTCACCAACGTGGCGTTCACCGACGACGGCGACATCTGGTGGGAGGGCATGACCGACGAGCCGCCGGCCCACCTCACCTCCTGGAAGCGCAAGGACTGGACGCCGGAGGCCGACGAGCCGTCGTCCCACCCGAACTCCCGGTTCTGCACGCCGATCCGCAACTGCCCGATCCTCGCGCCGGAGTACGACGACCCGGCCGGCGTGCCGATCTCGGCGATCCTCTTCGGCGGGCGGCGGGCCACGACGATCCCGCTGGTCACCGAGTCCCGCGACTGGGTGCACGGGGTGTTCATGGGCGCCACGCTGTCCAGCGAGACGACCGCGGCGGCCACAGGCGCGGTCGGCGTCGTCCGGCGCGACCCCATGGCGATGCTGCCGTTCATCGGCTACCACGCCGGGGACTACTTCCGGCACTGGATCGAGGTCGGCAAGGACGCCGACGCCGACAAGCTGCCGCGGATCTTCTACGTCAACTGGTTCCGCAAGGACGAGAACGGGAAGTTCGTCTGGCCCGGCTACGGCGAGAACGGCCGGGTGCTGAAGTGGGTGATCGAGCGGATCGAGGGCCTGGCCGCCGCGGTCGAGACCCCGATCGGGCACGTGCCCACCCCGGAGTCGCTCGACACCACCGGCCTGGACGTGGACGCCGCCGCGCTCGTGAGGGCGCTGAGGGTCGACGCCGCGGAGTGGGTCGCGGAGGTGCCGCAGATCCAGGAGTGGTTCGACAAGATCGGCGAGAAGCTCCCGACGATGCTGCTGACGGAGCTGGACGCGCTCAAGGCCCGCCTCGGCATGGGCTGAGCACCGCCCGCTCCCGGGCGACTGCGTGGCGTTGTGCTCATCTCTGGTGCGCACGGTGTGACACCGTGCGCACCAGAAGAGCACGGTGTCACACCGTGCTCGTGGTAAGGGGCGACCGCCTACCTCGGGGGGGCACCCGAGGTCATTCGTACAGCACGTACTCCGGGGTCGGGCGCAGCGCGAGCACCTGGGCGGGCGTCATCAGCCCGCGGCTGCCGCCGTCCTCGGTGAAGAACAGCTTGAAGCCCGGGTGGAGGACCCGCGGCAGGCCGGCGACCAGCTTGTTCCAGGTCACGGTCTTGTCCGCGCGCGAGCCGATCCCGTCGACGCTCTTCACCACGACCACGCCGGGACGCCGCTTCACCGTGCCCGGGTTCTCCCAGATCCGGACGGCGAGCTGGTGCACGACCAGCACCTTCTGCGGCAGGTGCTGCTCGCTGACGATCTGCTGGAGGAAGGCGGAGACCCCGTCGACCTCCTTGCCGGTGGTCGAGCCGAACACCCGGCCGGGCACCTGACCGGGCCCGACCGCCCACTCCGGGTCCAGGGCCACCCCGACGTCGGGCTGGCGCAGCCAGGGCAGGAACGCCTTGACCTCGGGCAGGAAGTCGGCCCGCCCCGGCTGGATGTTCAGCAGCAGCAGCGCGCGATGCCGGCGGGCCGCGGCCAGGTAGCTGTGGACGACGTCCGGCTCCACCCGGAGGTGGTACTTGCCGTCGGGGCCGGGCTTGGTCTGCGCGACATCGGCGATCAACTCCAGGACCGGCATCGGCTGCCGCCCGCGGGCGTACTGCCGGCCGAACCGCTCGATGTCGTCGACCCGCTGGTCGATGTTGCCGATGCCGAGCCGGCCGAACGCGGCCGAACCCGGACCACCGGAGAACCCGACCAGCCGGTAGCGCGGGAAGATCGTCGTCC
>JBKPQU010000014.1:0-4745 GCA_046734255.1 Actinomycetota bacterium | reverse complement strand
GATGTCGGCCTGCGCCGTGTGGATCTCGCCGACCAGGGTGCTGGTGGTCGAGCAGCTGTGCGCCAGCCTGCCCGTCCGGGCGACGAGACCGTCGATCACGGCGCGGACCTTCTCGGCCGACGCGGCCGTCTCGACCGCGAGCGTCTTGACCTCCTGCGCGACCACGGCGAAGCCCTTGCCCATCTCGCCGGCGCGCGCCGCCTCGATCGTCGCGTTCAGGCTGAGCAGGTTCGTCTGGTCGGCCAGCTGGGCGATCAGACGGTTGACGTCGGCGATCTCGCCCATCGTGCGCTCGAGCTGGCGCACCTCCTCGGCGGTCGAGTCCGCCGTCTGCTGGCCGCTGCTCGCCGTGCCGGCGGCCTGATGGGCGCGGGCCGCGATCTCCTGCACCGAACGGCGCAGCGTGGCGGCCTGGTTGTCCAGGGCGGCGATCGCGCCGACGGTCTCCTCCGCGCGCTCGCGGATCCTGCGGGCGTCCCGGCTGAGGCGCTCCCGGGCCTGCGCGTGCTCCTCGGCGCGGGCGCGCTCGGCCGCGACCTCGCGCTCGGCGGCGCCGGCCTGGGCGAGGTCCGCCTCCCGCCGCTGCGCCTCGACCTGGTCGCGGACCTGCTGGGACTCGCGCTCGGAGGCCTCGGCGAAGTGCCAGTACATGAGGATGGCGACGACCTCGAGCACCACAGCGCTGGCGTGCACGAGGACCATGAAGGCCACCGACGCCGTCGACGGCGCCATCTCCGAGTGGCCCATCGAGGTGTTGAACACCCGCTCGGGAGCCAGCAGGCCCACCACCAGGTGGTGCAGCACCACCGCCCCCACGGTGTACAGCAGCGGCGTCCAGAGCTGGTACAGCGAGACCAGCGCGACGGCGGCGAGGATGAACAGGTGGGTGTGCACCTGCCCGCCGGACAGTTCCAGCGCGATGAAGGATCCGCCGACCAGGCCGAGGCTGGTCAGCTCGGACTGCGCCCTCGCCGAGCGGGCGTTGCGGGCGGCGACGGCGAGCAGCGCGGGCACGCACGGCAGCAGCAGCGCCTCGTCCGTCCCCATCGGGCCGAGCAGCCCGACGAGCAGCAGCACCGGGACGCTCCCCCACAGGAACCCGGTGAGGATCCGGTGCCGGGCCAGCCAGGACTCATGCGACATCCGTGACCCGCGAGGCAACCACCGCGCGATCTCCACGGACTCTCTTCGACCGCCGGGCGCCGGGTCTTGATGGGGAGGCTCGGGTGGCGTCACACTAGGCGATATCTGAAGGGCGGTATCGCGATGTCTAACAGGTCGGGTGAACTGCTGCTCAAGGCGATCCGGAGCCTGCCCGCCGAGGAGCAGGAGGAGGTGCTGGTCGCCGTCCTGGGCGGGCAGGGCGCGACGATCGGTGCCGCCGGGCCGCGGGCGGAGGTGCCCGGCCCGCCGCCGGGACTGCCCGGCGCCCCGTTCACGATCCCGCTGTCGGGCGAGTTCCTGCCGGAGCCGGGGAGCCGGGTACGTGCGAGCGCGACCGCCGGCGAGGCTGCCCTGCGGGTGCTCCCCGTGCGCCTGCCTGCCGAGGAGTACGAGCGCCTGCGGAGCTGGTCCCGGGAGCACGACTTCTCGATGGCGGTGATCATCCGCACGCTGGTCGAGCGCTTCCTCGCCGGCCAGGCCGCGCCGAAGGAGCCCCCGCCCGCACCTTCGGCCAATCCGGCCTGAACGGCACGGGCGATCGCGGCGCGATCCCGGCGCGATCCCTCAGCGGGCCCCTCGGCGGCTCGGCTCGCGGATCAGACTCGCGACGGTCGTCACCGCCAGGACGAGCACGATGAAGCCGAGCGAGGCCGCGATCGGGATCTGCGGTATCCAATCGACCGGCTGCCCGCCGTTGATGAACGGCAGCTCGTTGTGCCGCAACGCCTCGCCGACCAGCTTGAGTCCGATGAAGCCGAGCAGCACCGCCAGGCCGATGTTGAGGTAGACCAGCCGCTCAAGCAGGCCGCCGATCAGGAAGTACAGCTGGCGAAGGCCCATCAGCGCGAACAGGTTCGCGGTCAGCACGAGGTACGGCTCGCGGGTCAGCCCGTAGATGGCCGGGATCGAGTCCATCGCGAAGAGCAGGTCGGTCGTCCCCAGCGCGACGATCACGACGAGCATCGGGGTGATCAGCCGCCGGTCGCCGATCCGGACGACGAGCTTGACGCCGTGGTACGCGCGGGTGGACGGGAGCGTCCGGCGGACCCACCGCAGGACGGCGTTCTCGTGGAAGTCCTCCGGTCCCGAGGTGCCCTGCCGGGCGATCTTCACCGCCGTGTACACAAGGAATGCGCCGAAGATGTAGAACACCCAGGAGAACGCCTCGATCGCCGCCGCGCCCACCGCGATGAAGATCCCGCGCATGATCAGGGCGAGCACGATGCCGATCAGCAGCGCCGTCTGCTGCAGCTGGCGCGGCACGGCGAACCTGCTCATGATCACCAGGAAGACGAAGAGGTTGTCCACCGACAGCGAGTACTCGGTGAGCCAGCCCGCGTAGAACGCCAGCCCGTACTCGTGCCCCCAGAACTTGGCCACCGCCAGGCCGAACAGCACCGCCAGCCCGACGTAGAACGCCAGGTACCAGGCGCACTGCTTGAGCGTCGGCTCGCGCGGGCTGCGCCCGACGTAGAGGACGTCGACCAGCAGGAACAGGGCGATCACGATGATCGTCGACCACCACACCCAGGTCGGGACGTCCACACAACCTCCGGTCAGCCGTGGCCCAGCAGGGCCTACGAGTACTGCCGGAGGTCTCTCCCACCGGGATGAACGCCGGTCGATGCCCCGGAGACCGCAACACGGGCGCAGTCACGTGATGACGGGGTCACCGCCGAGGGATACTCCCCTCCGTATCCCGCCAGTTTACCGTGCCGCCCCAACCCCGCTACCGCCCTGTGGGTGGCGCGCCGCGCCCGATCTCGGCGCCCCCGCCGCCGTCCGCGCAATCACCCGAAAGGGATGATGCGGGCCCCGGAGCGGGTCGCCAGTGTGGCGGGATAACCCAGAGGACTACGCCAGGCGCCAGGGTGGAGGAAGACGGATGACAGCAAGCGGGGTATCTCGTCAGCCTGTGGAAATCAACAAGGGGCTCCTGGTAGGGGGAGCCGTGCTGTTCGGGGTCGGCGGCGTATTGGCTGCCGCGGGCCTTCTGGTCGGCACGTTTGCGGTGGTGTCGGCGACCCGTCGGTGGGTGGATCAGCTCGAGACGCCCCCCAGCGAGATGGCGATGCAGAAGTTGCACCAGGCGAAGGTGGCCTCCACCGCGGCGGCCGAGGCGTGGCGGCAGCAGGGCAAGTCCCCGGCAACCACGGCCTAGCTCGGGGCCAGACTGCCCAAGCGGCGGGGCGGAAACCCTCTCAGGGGAACCTCGCCGGTCATATGAGGGTGATCTGAGGTTCAAGGTGCCTGCCGCACCCCCATGAGACCGGCGAGGTACGCATGGAGGGGCGCCGGGGTGGCTGGCTGGGTGGTGCACGGGGTGGTGCACGGGGTGGCGCTGAGGGGGCGGGGCGGCGGTGGAACGGGCGAGCCTAGTTGGAGGCTGCCCGCATCTGGCGGAGCTCCTTCTTGAGCTCGGCGATCTCGTCGCGGAGGCGGGCGGCGAGCTCGAACTGGAGCTCCCGGGCGGCGAGGTGCATCTGGTCGGTGAGCTGCTGGATGAGGTCCGCGAGGTCGGCGGACGGCAGCGCGCCGGCCATCGTGGCCGCCTGGCGGCTCGCCGCGGAGCGCATCCCCGGGACCGGTGCCTTGCCCCGGCTGCGCTGCCGGCCACCGCCGATGAGGCTCTCGGTGTCGTTGTCCTCACGGGCGAGCATGTCGGTGATGTCCGCGATGCGCTTGCGCAGGGGCGCCGGGTCGAGGCCGCGCTCGGTGTTGTAGGCGACCTGCTTGTCCCGGCGGCGGTTGGTCTCCTCGATGGCGCGTTCCATGGACGGCGTGATCGTGTCGGCGTACATGTGCACCGCGCCGGACACGTTGCGGGCCGCCCGGCCGATCGTCTGGATCAGCGAGGTCGAGGAGCGCAGGAAGCCCTCCTTGTCGGCGTCGAGGATGCTGACCAGCGAGACCTCGGGCAGGTCCAGGCCCTCGCGGAGGAGGTTGATGCCGACGAGGACGTCGAACTCGCCCTGGCGCAGCTCGCGCAGGAGCTCCACCCGGCGCAGGGTGTCCACCTCGGAGTGCAGGTACCGGACGCGGATGCCCTGCTCGAGGAGGTAGTCGGTGAGGTCCTCGGCCATCTTCTTGGTCAGCGTGGTGACCAGCACCCGCTCGTCCCTGGCGGCCCGCTCGTGGATCTGCTCCATGAGGTCGTCGATCTGGCCGCGGGTCGGCTTGACGACGACCTTCGGGTCGATCAGGCCGGTGGGCCGGATGATCTGCTCGACGACGCCGTGCGCGCGGCCCAGCTCGTACGGGCCGGGGGTCGCCGAGAGGTAGACGGTCTGGCCGATCCGGGTGATGAACTCCTCCCACTTGAGCGGCCGGTTGTCCATCGCGCTGGGCAGGCGGAAGCCGTGCTCGACGAGCGTGCGCTTGCGGGACATGTCGCCCTCGTACATGCCGCCGATCTGCGGCACGGTGTTGTGCGACTCGTCGATGACCAGCAGGAAGTCCTCGGGGAAGTAGTCGAGCAGGCAGTTCGGTGGCGAGCCCGGGGCGCGGCCGTCGATGTGGCGCGAGTAGTTCTCGATCCCGGCGCAGCTGCCGACCTGGCGCATCATCTCGATGTCGTACGT
>JBKPQU010000013.1:0-5127 GCA_046734255.1 Actinomycetota bacterium | reverse complement strand
ACCTTGCCCTGGGAGAGCAGGTCCTGGGTGGCCCGCTGCGACGAAACGCGGTCGAGGACCTTCTGGCCCCGCTGCGCGAGCTCCGCATAGCGCGCCTCGGCACGCGCGGCCATCGCCCTGGCGAGCGCGACCGTGTGCTGGGCGGTGTCCTGCGGGGAGGTGCGGTCGTAGTCGCCGAGCGCCTTCTCGGCCTCGGCCAGCAGGAGGCGCACCCGCTCGACGGTCAGGTCGGTGGCGCCGATCAGCGCCAGCAGCGGGGTGCTCGTAGTGGTGGTGGATCGACGGGTGTCGTTCCGGGTTGCCATGGGTGCGTTCCTTCCGATCGCGGTCCCCTGGGAGTCACCGCGGCTGCGCGGTGCCGTCGGGGCCTTCGGTGGTCTTCGGTGCGGTCGAGCGGGCGCTGGACCGTTTGGTCGCGCGCTTTCCCGCGGTGGTGCGGGACGGCGCGCGCCGGGCTGCGGGAGCCGGCGGCCGCTCGGGGGTTCCCTCGTGGGTGCCGGCGTCCGGTACCGGCGCGGTGGGGCCCTCCGGGACTGACGAGTCGGAGGCCCGAGCGTTCTCCGCCCGGAACGAGGCGTAGATGTCGAGCATCACGCGCCGCTGACGCTGGGTCAGGGTGTTGTCGGTCTGGATCGCCACCTCCACCTCGAGGCCGCGGGACTCGTCGAGGATGCCGGCCCGCAGGTACAGCGCCTCGGCCGAGATCTGCAGGCCCTTGGCGATCTGCTGCAGCACCTCGGCGGACGGCTTGCGCAGGCCGCGCTCGATCTGGCTGAGGTAGGGGTTGCTCACCCCGGCGGCCTTCGCCAGCTCCCGCAGCGAGAGCTTGGCCTGCTCGCGCTGCTCCCTCAGGTAGAGGCCGAGGTCCCCCACGCGGTCGGGAACCCGCAATGTCGGCACGTGCCCCAGTCTGCTAGCTACAGTTAGCGAACGCAAGCTGGAGACAGCGTGACGAGGTTCACCCGTTCAGGCGGCGGCGGGGACCGGCAGCCCCAGCATCCCCCGCACGTCGTCCGGCGACATCGGCGGGCGCTGCAACTCCTCGGCGAGCCTCGCGGCCCGCGCCACGAGCTCGGCGTTGGAGGTCACGACGTGGCCCCGCGCGTACACGACGTTGTCCTCCATGCCGACCCGAAGGTGCCCGCCCATCGAGAGCGCCGCGGCCATCACCGGCAGGTGGGCACGGCCGATCCCGGTCGCCGACCACGAGGTCACCTGTTCCGGCAGCGCCTGGACACCGGCGACCAGCGCCTGCGCCGTGCCGGGCATCCCGCCAGGCACGCCCATCACGAAATCGGCGTGCACCTTGCCGCCCCAGGGCAGGCCGCAGGTGTCCAGCAGGCGCCGCATCGCCGCCACGTGGCCGATGTCGAACAGCTCGAACTCGGGCACGACGTGCGCGTCGCGCGCGCGCTCGAACAGCTCGACCATGAACGGCCACGGGTTGAGGAACACCTCGTCGCCGAAGTTCACCGTGCCGCAGGTCAGCGAGCAGGACTCGGGGGCGGCGTCCAGCACGGCGAGCCGGGTCTCCAGCGGGTCGTGCACGCTGCCGCCGGTGGACAGCTGGACGACGAGATCGGTCTCGGCCCGCAGCGCCGCGACGGTCTCCCGCAGGCGGCCGAGGTCGAGCGTCGGGCGGTGCTCGGCGTCGCGGATGTGCACGTGCACGAGGCCGGCACCGGCCGCCTGGCACGCCTTCGCCTCGGTGACTAGCTCGTCCAGCGTCGTCGGCAGGTGCGGGTGGTCGGACTTCGTCAGCTCGGCGCCGGTCGGCGCCACCGTGATCAGCGCGCCAGTCATCCGGACATCCTTGCAGGGACCGCTCAGCGGCCGACCACGATCTCCTGGGCCGCCGGGACGCCGTCCACGTCGAGCACCGCGTCGACCGGGGTGGAGCGCTTGATCAGCGCCAGAGCGATCGGCCCCAGCTCGTGGTGGCGGGCCGAGGTGGTGATCGCCCCGACCCGGCGCTGCTCGTGCCGGACCTCGACGCCGTGGCCGGGCAGGCGGTGCTCCGAGCCGTCCAGGTGCAGCATCACCAGCCGCCTCGGCGGGCGGCCCAGGTTGTGCACCCGGGCCACGGTCTCCTGGCCGCGGTAGCAGCCCTTCTGCAGGTGGACGGCGGTGCGCAGCCAGTCGACCTCGTGCGGGATCGTCCGGTGGTCGGTCTCGAACCCCTGCCGTGGGCGCCAGGCGGCCACCCGCAGCGCCTCGGCCGCCCACGTCCCGGCCGGCGACCGGCCGGCGACCGCCTCGGTCAGGTCCGCCCTGGGCACCAGCACCTCCCGCCAGGCGCGCCCGGTGGCCGGGTGCTGCCCGGGAGGGTCGGCCCCGTCGACCGCGGCGTAGGAGACGCTGCCCTCGGCGAGCCGCGGCCACGGGTCGACCCAGACGACGCGCCCGCCGTCCGGACCCTCGACCCCGGACGGCTCGCCGAGCACGGCGTACTCGCCGCTGAGGTCCGCCACCTCGACCCGCAGCAGGAAGCGCATGCGGTCCAGCCACTCCACCAGCGCGGGGGCCGTACCGGGCTCGACGGTGATCCAGGTGGCCTCGCCGTCGTCGACGAGGTGCAGGTCGTGCTCGATGTGCCCATGCGGGCTGAGCACCAGCGACTCGGTCGAGGTCCATGCGGGCAGGCCGGTCAGCGTCTGGCTGGTCAGGGAGTGCAGCCAGGAGAGCCGGTCGTCGCCGGCGACCCGCACGACGCCACGGTGGGACAGGTCGACGACCGCCTCGCCCGCCTCGAGCAGCCGCTGCTCGCGCACCGGATCGCCGTAGTGCCAGGCCACGCCCGCGTCGGCCCCCTCCGCCGCGACCGCTCCAGGCAGGTCGAGCAGCGGGCTGGCTGCGGCGTCGGTCAGTGGCGTCATACAGGTCTCAGCGCTGGACGGGCGCGAAGCCTTCCCCGGCGGCCGGGCCGACCCGCTTGAGCCGCGCCGAGGCGTGCGAGGTGAGCGGTTCGCCGACCGCGGCCATGTCCATCACCCACAGCAGGTCCCCGTCGACCAGCCCGTACATCCGGGTGGCCGAGTTGTACTCCTTGGCAGTGCGGGTGCGGGCGACCATGTCGGTCTGCAGGGTGATCCGCGGGCCGCGCACCTCCCCCACGTAGATCTCGACGAAGCCGGTGGGATGGCTCAGCAGCACCTCAACCTCGATGCCCCCGCCGTCCTCGGTGGGTCCCGCCGGGCGCCAGTAGCCGCTCTCGGTGGCCAGCGGACGGACCCGCTCCCCCTCGTCGTCCAGCAGCCAGGCTCGCGACCGGTAGCTCAGGAACGGCCGGCCGTCGTGCGCGAAGTCCACCTCCTGGCCGAACCGGCGGTCGTCCATCGTCGGGTAGCCGACGACGCCCGCGCCCGCCCACCCGCCGACCAGCCAGGCCAGCGGCGCCAGCGGCGGCGGCAGGTCCGCGCTGATCTCGAACGGCACCCTGCGACCCTATCTGTGGCGGCGATCTGTGCGGCGATCTGTGCGGCGATCTGTGCGGCGTTACGCGCATCCCCGAAGCCCACGGTGTGACGCCGTACCTACCAGAAGCCCACGGTGTCACGCTGTGGGCTTGCACCTGGGCCGCGGGCGATCGGACCGTCAGGCGGCGCGGAGCCGGGCCAGGAGCAGGTAGAGCTCGCAGCCGAGGCAGAGGCCGAAGGCGGCGTTGAGGACGGCGGCGATCAGCGCGAGGCCTCCGGAAATCTCCACGGCCCAGGGGACGCCGGCCAGCGCGAGGAGCAGGCCCACGCCGGTGACGACCAGTCCGACGGTCTGCGCGAACCGCGGGGGGCGGGGGTCCTCCAGGTCCGTCGGGGGCGCGAGCCGGGGGCGGACCAGCCTGCGGTAGGCCAGCGCGTACGGCGACGCCGAGATCCCGAACAGGCTGCTCACGGCGAACACCGCCGCCTGGAGGGCGAGCAGCCACACGCTGCCCGTAAGCACGGTGACCGCGAGGACGACGCTGGTCACCGCGGCGACGAAGCGCGGCCCGCGCGGATCGATCCCCGCCGGCCGGGCGGTTCCGGCCGCGGCCTGCGAAGCGTTCGACATCAGGACTTCGCACCCCCGGCCAACCGCGCGATGCGCAGAGCGTCCTCCACCTGGTCCTGCGACGGCACCCCGCTGAGACGGCTCGTCACGATACCGGTGGAGTCGAGCACGAATACGGTCGGCGTCCGGCGCACGTTCAGCAGTCGGGCGAGTTCCAGCCGCTCCCCGGCGTCCACCTCGACCAGGGCGACCCCGGCGGAACGCTCGGCCACCTCGCTGAGCACCCGCCGAGCGACGCGGCAGGGAGCGCAGGTGAGCGTGGAGAACTGGAGCAGGGTCGCGGTCCGGCCGAGCCCGGAGCCGAGGTCTGCGGCGCTCAGCGCGCGACCCTCGATCCGGCTGTCGACCCGGTGCGCGCGACCGTCGGTGCGCCGCCGCCACATCCCGATCGCCACGGCGACGATCAGGAGGGCGACCAGCAGCACGACGCGTGCGCCCAGCCCGTCCATGAATCTTCGAACAGCAGGCGGGCGGCGATTCGTCCCGACCTGTCCGAATAGTGGACGCCGTTGCGATCAGCAGTGGACGATCAGCAGTGGACGATCAGCAGTGGACGATCAGCAGTGGACGATCAGCTGCCCAGCAGCCGGACGGCGGCGTAGGCGACCGTCCCGGCTGCGGCCACCGGCGCGACCGACGCCGACAGCAGGCCGACCCCCTGGTGACCGGACGGCTGGGCCACCAGCAGCCGGTCCATCGCGGCGACCACGGCGGCCACGGCCAGGCCCATGACGATCGCCGGGCCGAGCCGGATCGGGCCGAAGGTGTACCCCGCGAGCGCGGCACCGGCGGCGCCGGCAGCGAAGGCCACCCACCCCGTGACGTTCACCGGCCACGGCAGCGCGGTCGCCGCCCGGGCGCACGCCACCGCGATTGCCGCGACGAACAGCGTGGCCGCCCCCAGCCGGGCCTCCGGCAGCAGCAGCCAGCCGGCCGCGAGCAGCGCCATCACCTGGCCGGACAGCGTCCCGGAGACCGACTCCAGGACGGCCGGGCGGTCCGGGCGGCGCACCATCTCGTGCACGAACGCGGCGATCACCGACACGGCCAGCACCGAGGAGAACCAGGCCAGCGGCCGGG
>JBKPQU010000012.1:0-5988 GCA_046734255.1 Actinomycetota bacterium | reverse complement strand
GCACCGTGCACGTACTCGCGAGGGGCGAGCCGACCGGTCCCCGCTGGCCCGCCTTCGGCCCGGCCGAGGGTGCTGACCCGCTCGGGTCCGGCGAAGCCTGGGCCCCGGTGGTGCTGCCGCCGGGACGTGCGCCCGGTGGCGGGCGGGTCATGGCTCTCCCGCGGGGCACCCCGCAGACCCGCGGGCTGGCCCGGGCCGCGATGTCGCTGGATACCGACGACTGCCACCGGCTGCTGGTCACCGCGATGCGGGACCAGGGGGTGGTCGGCACCTGGGAGGACCTGGTCCTCCCCGTCCTGAACGCGATCGGCGAGCGCTGGCAGACGACCGGCGAGGGCGTGGACGTCGAGCACATGTTCAGCGAGGTGCTCCTCGGGCTGCTCCGGAGCATCGCCGCCGCGCTGCGCCGCCCGCACAACGCCCGCCCGGTGATGATCGGCTGCGCGGACGGCGACTACCACACGCTGCCGGTGCACGCGCTCGCGGCGGCGCTGGCCGAGCGGGGGATCAGCACGCGCGTCTTCGGCGTGGGGATGCCCGCCGCCCACCTGATCAGCGCGGTGCGCCGGTCCGGACCCGCGGGCGTCGTCCTGCACGCTCAGCTGCCCGTGTCCGATTCCTCCGTGCTTGCCGAGCTGCGCCGGTTGCGTCCGGCACCCCGGCTGATCGTCGGCGGTCCCGGCTGGGAGGAGATCGACGTGCCGCCGTTCGTCCACCGTGCGGCGACGCTGTCGGAGGCCGTCGACGAGGCGGTCCGCTCGGTCCACCTCTGAACCTTTTCGACCTCTGAATTCCCTTTGCCCACGGCGTGACACCGTGGGCAAAGAAGTGCCGCGGTGTCACGCCGTGGGCATGTGCAGGGGGTCCACCGGCCGGTCCGGCGGGCGGTGGATGGGCCGTCCGGGGGCCCGGAATCCTCATGTCCACCCCCCCACCTGTCGATGGGGCACTACGGAAAACAGTCACTCATGGAGGAGTGGCGGCCGGGGTAGTGCACGCGTGCGAGGTGGGGTGAAGTGGCGACTGTGCTGCTGTGCGACGACTCGGCGCAGGTCCGCGAGACCTTGCACCGGGCGCTGGCCAGCGTGCCCGGGGTCACCCGGGTGGTCGACGCCAGTTCCGGCGAGGAGGCCCTGGCCCGCTGGCCGGTGGAGCGCCCCTCGCTCGTCCTGATGGACGTCCGCATGCCCGGTATCGGTGGGGTCGAGGCGACCCGCCGGCTGCTGGCCCGCCATCCCGAGGCCGTCGTGCTGATGGCGACCGTGGCCGAGGACGCCGACGGCGTGGCCCGGGCCGTGGCCGGAGGGGCCCGCGGGTACGTCGTGAAGGAGGCCACCCGTGAGGAGCTGGCCGCGGCGGTGATCCACTCGCTCGGCGACAGCGTGAACCGGCGCCTGGTCCCCGCGCAGCGTGCGGTGGAGGGTTCCACCAGCGCGCCGGCGCTGACCGAGCGCGAGCTGCAGGTGCTCACCGGGATGAGCCACGGGCGCAGCAACGCCGAGATCGGCCGGGAGCTGTTCCTCTCCGAGGACACCGTGAAGACCCATGCCCGCCGGTTGTTCCGCAAGCTTGGAGCGGCGGATCGCGCACAAGCTGTGGCTGTGGGGTATAGGTGGGGTTTGGTACGGTGAAACGTGGCCGAGCCGGGCGGCGACCCGCATAACGCCGGTGTAACGCCCGCCACAGGTTCGGCGATGTCCTTTGTGGACGATGTTCCGGCAGGCATGGTCAGCCTGGTCTCTCGTGCCGTAGCTGGTGACGCCGAGGCGACCGAAGGCCTGCTCGGCGCCGTCCACCGCATGGTCAGCCGGTACTGCCGCGCCCGGCTCGCGCGGTTCTCAGGAAGCGGTACCGCGGCAGAGGACGTGGCCCAGGAGGTTTGCATCGCCGTGCTGACGGCATTGCCCAGGTATCGGGATGAGGGCAAGCCCTTCGAGGCGTTCGTCTACCGGATCGCGGCCAACAAGGTGGCCGACGCGCAACGCTCCAGCTACCGCGGTCCCGTGCCCCAGGCGGAGCTGCCCGACGCTCCGGACCCTGCGGACGGCCCCGAGGACTGGGCGCTGCGGCGCTCGGACGCCGGCCTGGCCCGGGCGCTGCTTTCTCAGCTCCCGGAGAACCTGCGCGAGCTGATGGTGCTGCGGGTGGCGGTCGGGCTCTCCGCGGAGGAGACCGGCCGGGCGCTGGGGATGAGCCCGGGAGCGGTCCGCGTCGCGCAGCACCGGGCGATGCAGCGGCTGCGGGCGCTCGCCGCCGAGGCCGTCGAGCCGAGCCGGAGCCTTCGGTGAGCCGCCCCGACGGCAGCCCGGGCGGCGTCGCACCGTCCGAGCAACCGCCCGACCTGACCGCCCTGCAGGCCACCGACGCGCTGCTGGATCGCGTCGCCGCGCGTTCGGCCACCCCCCAGGACCTCCAGGACCCGCTGATCGCGATGCTCGCCTCGCTCGCCGACGAGGTGGACACCGACTACCGGGTCGCGCACCGCGCGGAGCCGGCGAGCCTGCCCTGGCCGGGACCCGGCGGCTCGGTCGACATCGCGTGCGGCCACACCGACGCCGTCTTCCCGCCGCAGGTCTCGCCGACCGGTCGCGCAGGTGCCCACCGGCGGGCCGCGGGCTCCCGCGTGGGCCGGCTGAACTGGCAGCGGACCGCGAGCGCGGTCGGAACCGGGACCGCCCGGATCGTGCGGACCGGGCCGATGCTGGCCACGGCCGCCAGCGTCCTGATCGCCTTCGGCATCGGCGCCGCGATCACCGGCGACCCGATGCGGCCGATCGGCGGGATCATCTCCCTGATCTCCCCGCAGTCCCCCGCACCGGTCTCGGTCACCTGGGTCGAGCAGACGCTGTCCGAGGCCCGGGCCGCCGCGTCGAACGGGCAGGTGGAGCGGGCGCAGATCCTCCTGCACGAGGCCGAGGCCAGGGTCGACGGCGTCCCGCAGGAGGACGCGAAGCGCCGGTTGAAGGCGCAGATCGCGGCGTTGCGGGCCCAGACCGGCGCCGGGCAGACGCCGTCGGTGCCTCTGGTCACCGCTCCGCCTCCGGCGGGTGTGGGTGCCGTCAGCCCGACCCTCGTGCCGACGGACACCCCGACCGCCACCGATACGCCGGTCGACTCCACCAGCCCGACGCCGACGGAGTCCACCCCGCCGACCGAGTCCACCCCGCCGACCGACACGCCGTCCCCCACCGACACGAGTTCCGTCAGCCCGAGCACGGACGCGGTCCCCACGCCGTAGCCGACGCCGCGCCGACGCGGCGCCGACACCGTGCCGACGCCGTGGCCACCTGGGGTGGCGTGTCCGGCGAGACCGTGCGGGCGGCCGGCGCCGACGTCCCTAGGATGGCGGTACCGGAGGAGCCCTTCCGCCGGCCGGCCACGCGACCATGAAGGCGAGCCACGTGAGCGACTCCCAGGGCAGCCGGCAGATTGTCGAGGCCGTCGGCCTGACCTTTGACGACGTCCTGCTGCTGCCCGGCGAGAGCGACGTCGTCCCCGCCGAGGTGGACACCTCGTCCCGGCTCTCCCGCCGGATCACCCTGCGGATCCCGCTGCTCTCCTCCGCGATGGACACCGTGACCGAGGCCCGAATGGCCATCGCCATGGCGCGCCAGGGCGGCCTGGGCGTGCTCCACCGCAACCTGCCCGCCGAGGAGCAGGCGCAGCAGGTCGACATGGTGAAGCGCTCCGAGGCGGGCATGGTGATCGCGCCGGTGACGACCGGCCCGCAGGCGAGCCTCGCCGAGGTCGAGGCGCTGTGCGCCCGCTACCGGATCTCCGGGCTCCCCGTGGTGGACGGCGACGGTGTCCTGCTCGGCATCGTCACCAACCGCGACCTCCGGTTCGAGACCGACCCGAACCGGAAGGTCGCCGACGTGATGACCCCGATGCCGCTGGTCACCGCGCCGGTGGGCACCTCCCCGGACGCGGCCATGCAGGTGCTGCGCGCGCACAAGGTGGAGAAGCTGCCGCTGGTCGACGGCGCCGGGCGGCTTCGCGGCCTGGTCACGGTGAAGGACTTCGCCAAGTCCGAGAAGTACCCGCTGGCGACCAAGGACGACGCCGGCCGGCTGCGGGTCGGCGCCGCGCTCGGCGTCGGCGAGGACGCGTGGAAGCGCGCCCTGCTGCTGGTCGAGGCGGGGGTCGACGTGCTGGTCGTGGACACCGCGCACGGGCACTCCCGCGCCGTGGTCGAGATGGTGCGGCGGCTCAAGCGCGAGCCGGTCGCCGCCGGCGTCGACGTCGTCGGCGGCAACGTGGCCACCCGCGAGGGTGCGCTGGCGCTGGTCGAGGCCGGCGCCGACGGCGTGAAGGTGGGCGTGGGCCCGGGGTCGATCTGTACGACGCGGGTGGTCGCCGGGGTCGGCGTCCCGCAGGTCACCGCGATCTCGGAGGCCGCGAGCAGCTGCGCGCCGGCCGGCGTCCCGGTGATCGGCGACGGCGGCCTGCAGTTCTCGGGGGACATCGCCAAGGCGCTCGTCGCCGGTGCGGACTCGGTGATGCTCGGCTCCCTGCTGGCCGGCTGCGAGGAGAGCCCCGGCGAGCTGATCTTCATCAACGGCAAGCAGTACAAGTCCTACCGCGGGATGGGCTCGCTCGGCGCGATGCAGTCCCGCGGCCAGTCCCCGTCCTACTCCCGGGACCGATACTTCGCCGACGACGTCCTGTCCGACGACAAGCTCGTCCCGGAAGGCGTGGAGGGCCAGGTGCCGTACCGCGGCCCGCTGGCCGCCGTCGCGCACCAGCTGGTCGGCGGTCTGCGTGCCTCGATGGGGTACGTCGGCGCCGCCACCGTCGCCGACCTCAAGTCCCGCGGCCGCTTCATCCGGATCACCGCCGCCGGGCTCAAGGAGAGCCACCCCCACGACGTCACGATGACCGCCGAGGCACCGAACTACATCTCCGGCGGCTGAGGTCCCCCTTGATGCGCACGGTGTGACACCGTGCGCACCGGAAGAGCACGGTGTCACACCGTGCTCACGAGGGATGCGCGTGACCGCACACAGTCGGCCCTTGTCTCGGCTCGCGCGGCGGTGCTGTGGGTAGGCGGAGCGCGCTGGGTAGCCTGATCAGGTGAACGAGACCGACATCGGGCGCGGCAAACGCGGACGGCGCGCGTACACCCTGGACGACGTGGCGATCGTGCCGAGCCGGCGCACGCGCGACCCGGAGGAGGTCTCGGTCGCCTGGCAGATCGACGCCTACCGGTTCCAGCTGCCGGTGGTGGCGGCGCCGATGGACTCGGTGATGTCCCCGGCGACCGCCGCGGCGCTCGGGCGGCTCGGCGGCCTGGGCGTGCTCGACCTCGAGGGCGTCTGGACGCGCTACGAGGACCCGGAGCCGCTGCTCGCAGAGATCGCCTCGCTCGACCCCGCGGGCACGATCCGCCGCATGCAGGAGATCTACGCCGAGGAGATCAAGCCGGACCTGATCCACGCCCGGCTGAAGGAAATCCGGGACGCCGGCGTGACCGTGGCCGGCGCGCTCACCCCGCAGCGCACCCAGCAGTTCTGGAAGACCGTGGTGGACGCCGGGGTCGACCTGTTCGTGATCCGCGGCACCACGGTGTCCGCCGAGCACGTCTCCGGCCGGGCCGAGCCGCTCAACCTCAAGCGGTTCATCTACGAGCTGGACGTGCCGGTGATCGTCGGCGGCTGCGCGACGTACACCGCGGCGTTGCACCTGATGCGCACCGGCGCGGCCGGCGTGCTGGTCGGCTTCGGCGGCGGCGCCACGCACACCACCCGGACCACGCTCGGCATCCACGCCCCGATGGCGACCGCGATCGCGGACGTCGCCGCCGCCCGCCGGGACTACATGGACGAGTCCGGCGGCCGGTACGTGCACGTCATCGCCGACGGCGGGATGGGCCGCTCGGGAGAGCTGGTCAAGGCGATCGCCTGCGGCGCGGACGCGGTGATGCTCGGCGCCGCCCTGGCCCTGTCTCTTATACACATCTCCGAGCCCACGAGACAGGAGACGAGAACT
>JBKPQU010000011.1:0-16608 GCA_046734255.1 Actinomycetota bacterium | reverse complement strand
CCCCGACTTCTAGGGCCTGCCCCTGAAGTAGCGTTGGCCCGGCGGGGGTGCGAGGGGGTATGGCATGGCCCAACCCGTGCGCCCGGCCACGGGCGGCAAGGGCCATGACGCCAACGCCGTCTATGCCCTGGGCAGCAGCCTCGGGGAGAGCATCCGGCTGCAGCGTCAGGCCGAGGAACTGGCCGCCGACAGCGCTGCACTGCTGGATCGGGTGGGCCTGGGACCCGGACAGGCTGCGATCGACCTCGGCTGCGGCCCGCGCGGGATCTTGGACCTGCTGGCAGGGCGGGTCGCACCAGCAGGCCGGGTCGTGGGCTTGGACGCCGACCCCGCGCACACCGCCATGGCAGCCGAGTTCGCCGCCGGGCACGGGCTCCGCGACGTAGAAATCGTCACCGCTGACGCAAGGCGCACCGGGCTGCCGACGGGCTCCTTCGACGTGGTGCACGCTCGCACCCTGCTGATCAACCTCCCCGAGCCCGCCGACGTGGTGGCCGAGATGATGCGGCTGGCCAGGCCCGGCGGCTGGGTGGCGTCGATGGAACCGGACACCGAGCACGCGCTGTGCTACCCGCCTCACCCAGCCTTCGACCGGCTCTGCGAGATCTTCACGGTGGTCGCCGGTCGCAACGGCGCCGACGTGAGGATCGGCCGCCGGGTAACCGACCTTCTCCGCCAGGCCGGACTCGAGGATGTCGGCGTGGAGGCCAGAGCGCAGATGTACCCGCCCGGTATCTCCCGCCGGACCAACCGCCTCGACCTGGTGCGCAGCATGCGCCCGCAGGTGCTGGAGATGGGGCTGGCCAGCGCTGCGGAACTGGACGAGATGGACGCGGCAGCGCGCGCGCACGTCACCGACCCGCGAACGGTGGTGATGACCGGTCTGCTCTTCCTCACCTGGGGCCGCAAGCCGGGTCATGCATCGCCCGGATAGAGGAATTCGGCAGCGGGCGAGACTTGATGCTCTGGTCCGGGTCACGGCTCCCGAAGCGAGTCAGCTGGCGCCCCGGTTGCACGCGACCCGATGACTTCTGCGGGCGGCGGCAGTCCTACCGGGGAATGCAGTGTTGAGGAGGTCGAATGTCTCGCAGCTCATCCCACGTCCTTAAGCCTCGTGTGCTCCTCGAAGGTCTCGCGATGCCGGAGTCGCCACGTTGGCACGACGGGCGGCTGTGGTTCTCCAACTGGGGCACTGAGGAGATCGTCGCGGTCGACGTCGAGGGCAACAGCGAGGTCGTCGGCCGCGGGTCAGAGGGTCTCGGCTGGGCGGTCAACTGGCTTCCGGACGACCGGATGCTGATCACCGGCAGCGAGCTGACCCGGATCGAGCCTGACGGCTCCCGTGTGCGGCACGCCGACCTGAGCGGCGTTTCCCGCTTCGGCTGGAGCGAGCTGACCGTCGATGGACGCGGCAACGCGTACGTCAACACCATCAACTTCGACTTCGCCGACTTCCAGGCCGTCCTGGCCGGCGGACAGGCGCTGGGCAAGATCGCACTTGTCACGCCCGGTGGCGACGTCCGTGAGGTCGCGGGTGAGATCGCGTTCCCGAACGGGATGGTCATCACACCGGACAACAAGACCCTGATCGTCGCCGAATCCTTCGCCGCCCGGCTTACCGCGTTCGACATCGCGGATGACGGCACCCTGTCGAATCGACGGGTGTGGGCCGACTCGGTAGGACCGGACGGCATCTGCCTGGACGCCGACGGCTGCGTCTGGGCGTCCAGCGGCATCGGGAAGAACGACTGCGCTCGTATCCGCGAGGGTGGCGAAGTGATCGACACGATCGAGCTCGACCGCCCGTGTTTCGCGGCGATGCTCGGTGGCCCCGACCGCCGGACGCTGTTCATGCTGACCGCACAATGGCGCGGAACCGGCGGGATCGAGGACGTGATCAAGGCGCGTACCGGCCAAGTTCTCGTGGCCGACGCACCGTCGCCCGGCATCGGATGGCCATAGAGCCCGGCGAGCAAAAAATGGCGCGCAGAGATCGAGGCGATCCGTCTACCGTGCCAGCCATGTCCGATGTCGACATGCTGGCCGTTCGAGCCTGCACGGCCGGAGACATCGGGGCGGTACTCGCGCTCGTCCGGGCCGACGAGGAGCGCGTCCACGGGCGGCCCTCGCGGCTGGTGGAGGGCGACGTCCGGGACTGGTGGCAGTCGATCGACCTGGCGGCGAACTCATGGTTGGTGACGTCGTCCGGGTCGGCGGCGCCGGTCGCTGTGGTCTGGCTCGAGCGGCAGGGGACGGATCTCGGGGTCAGCTTCCCGATCGCGGCCGCCACCCATCCGGAGGCGCTGGCCCTGCTCGTCGACCTCGTCGAACGCCGCGCTGCGGAGCTGGGCCTGGCCCGGCTGCAGGTCGCGGTGCTTGTGCCGGACCCGCCGGCAGAGGAGCTGCTGAGAGGCCGGGGTTACCAGGATGTCCGGCGGTTCTACGAGATGGCGATCGAGCTCGACGCCCCGCCGCCGGCGGTCGCTCTGCCGGACGGGTTCACCCTGAAGGTGGCGACCCCAGAGGACGGTAAGGCGTTCCACGAGGCGATCTCAGAGGCGTTCGAGGACCACTGGGAGCACCACCACCAGCCGTTCGACGAGTGGTGGCGCCTGCGGACGAGCGACCCGGAGTTCGACATCTCCTGGTGGTTCACGGTGCGGGAGGGCGATCGGACGGTCGCTGCGATCCGAAACGTGCCGGCCCGTAACGGCGGCGTCTACGTCGCCAGCCTCGGCGTGCGCCGCGCCTGGCGGGGTCGTGGCCTGGCCAAGGCCCTGCTGTGGCACACCTTCACCCGGGCCTGGGAGGCCGACCTTCCGAGGATCACGCTCGGCGTGGACGCGAGCAACCCCACCGGCGCGACGGCGCTCTACCGCGGCGTGGGGATGACCACGGAGCTGGAGACCGCGGTGTGGGAGCGTCACGTCACGGCCGCTCAGCCCCCGCCCTGATGCGCCTGCTCCGTACGCTTGCCGGATGCAGGTTCTGATCGTCGACGGCGCGAACGTCGTGGGCAGCCGTCCCGACGGCTGGTGGCGTGACCGGGCGGGTGCTGCCCGCCGGCTGCATGATCGGCTGTCGGCCACCGACCTGCCTCAGGACGAGGTCGTCCTGGTCCTCGAGGGTGACGCGCGGCGTGGCCGCCCGGCCGGTCAGGAGGGCCGCGTCCACACGGTTCACGCAGGCAGGTCGGGCGACGACGCGATCGTCGAGGAGGTGATCAGGCAGGTTGCCGTCGGTGACGGTCGTGGTGTCATCGTGGTCACGGCCGACCGGACGCTGCGCTACCGCGTCGAGGCGGCCGGCGCGAGCAGCAGAAGCCCGGGATGGCTGCTGGACCAGTTGTGAGGGCACCCGATCGCAGAGGCTAAGGATACCGGCCGCCCTTTTCGGAAAAGAATTGTCGAGAACGACCTCGCACCACCTTCGGGCGTTTACTGCGACGGGGCGTTGACGGGTGAAAGTGTTGCGCCGAACGGTGAGCATAAATGCCGCAAGTGCCACACCCCGCTGACGCTCCGAATAGCCGCCGCTACCCTCGGCAGAAGCGGGCAGCGTCGCTCCTCGCATTCTCAACGAGTTGTTGCGAATACGAAAGGTTCGGTCATGAGCGACGCCACGGATCCGACCCCTGCCCAGCAGGGCAAGAGCCTGCCGCCTCTGCCGCCACCGCCGCCCTGGGAAGCGCCCGACCTGTCGGCATTCGGCCAGTCGGTGCACAGCCGGTCTGAACCCGTGCCGTCGGTCTTCGGCCGGCCGACGGCCGGCCCTCCGGTGTACGGGCCGCCGACACACCCCGGCCCGGTATCAGGACGGTCGGTCCCGGCACAGCCGGCCCCTGGACACGCCCCATTCCAGCATTCGACGTACGACCGATCGGCGTTCGAGCAGCCGGCGTACGGGCCCACGACACCCGTCAGAGCGCGATCCAATGAGGCCCTGGGGATCGCCCTGCTCGTCCTGAGCGGGGTGGTGTTGCTGGCCAGCATCCTTCGTGCGGCCACATCCCTCTCGGCGGTCCGGGCCTACGATCTCGCAGTCGCGGAGGGGCGGGATCCGGCGCAGGTCGTAACAGCGCATGACCTCGTCGGGGTGCTCTGGCTCGTCGTCGTACCAACGTGGATCGTCGGATCGCTCTGGCTCTCGCGCGCCCGTCAGAACGCGGCACTCTTCGCGCCTGCGCATATCCGCCGGTCGCCGGCCTGGGCCTGGCTCGGCTGGGTCGTCCCGATCGTGTCGCTGTTCTTCCCGAAGCAGATGGTCGACGACTGCTGGCAGATCACGTCAGGTGCGATCCCGGGTGCCGGGCCACGCAGCCGCTACCGGCCGACTGCGCTGTGGTGGGGCCTCTGGTTCGCCTTCAGCTTCCTGTCCGGGCTGGCCAGTCGACTGAACACGACGGGCGGGCTGAGCGGCACCGATCCCCATCAAGGGGTTCTGCCGGCCCTCGAGATCGCGACGGCGATCGTGGGCATCCTGGCCTTCGCGGCGTGGGCTCGCGTCGTCCTCGGTGTGACCCGCGCTCAGACGGAGCTGGCGGGCGGCCCGGCCCCCTGGTAGGCGTTGACGTCGCGCGGCGCGCCGCCGCCTTCATCTGACGTGCGCTGTACCCGAATGATCCCGACTACGAAGCCGCGTGATCACCCCGCGCGATCGCCGCGAAGAGGTCGGGATCGATCGGCCGGGTGAGGGGGTCGGCGTGCCGGTGCACCAACTGCCAGTCAGCACCCTCGCGGCGAAACACCAGCGTGATCCTGAGGGACCAGTCCTGGCTCGGCAGGTCACCGACCGTCCCGTGCTGCCTCTCGATCGCCACGAGGACCGCCAGGTCGCCCGAGGCGAGCGCCTGGAACACCTCGACCTCGACCTCTCCTCCCTGGAACGTCCGGGCCGTCCACTCGACGGCGTCCTCCGAACCGTCGAACCCCTGGCGCGGGTTGCCTCCGTAGGGCGGCATGAGGACAAAGTCCGAGGCGTGATTGGCCAGCTCGGCGTAGGTGCGAAGGTCCCCGTTCAGGTAGACCTGCGCCGCCGTCGACCAGCGATCGATGAGTTCGGCGAGGGGTTCGCTCGTTCCGTTCTTAATGATCATTTGGGCCGCCTTCAGGCGAAGATGATGTTCTGGGCTGCCGCCGCGATCTCCTCGACCACTTTGGCGGCAGCCGGGGCAACTCCTGCCGCGCCAGCTCCGCGAACTCCATCACGCCTCCCGCAACCCACCCTTCAAGACGCCACCCAGCTTGCGTCGATTGCGTATGTGGACGCTAGAGCGTTGCCGCCCGCCTGGAATGGCGGCCCTGCCGTCAGAGGTGGGTCGGGGCGAACATCCGCAGCGTCGCCGGCAGTACGACGACGGAAGGACCGTCCTCGGCGAGCGCCGACGCGAGGTCCTTCTCCAGGGCCTCGGAACTCGTCTGGCGGGCAGGTACGTCGAATGCGCGGGCCAACGCGACGAAGTCCGGTCGGGCCAGGTCCGTGCCGTGCGCGGCGCCGAAGGCGTCCGTCATGTACTCGCGCAGGATGCCGTAGCCGCCGTCGTCGACGATCAGCCAGGTCACGGGTAGGTTGTGCTGCCGGGCGACGGCGAGCTCGCTGATGCCATACATCGCGCCTCCGTCGCCCGAAACGGCCAGTACGGGACTGCCGCCTCGCAGCGCGGCAGCGCCACCGAGCGCGGCCGGGAAGCCGTAGCCGAGGCCGCCCGCGCCCTGGGCGGAATGTGTCGATCCGGGCGTTCGCGCATCCCAGGCCGACCACGCCCAGTACCCAAGGATCGTCATGTCCCAGAAGCTGGGCGCATCGTCGGGCAGCGCGCTGCGCACGGCGGCGAGCACCGCCCGTTCGAGGTTCAGGGACTGCCCGTCGTGCCGTTCCCGGATCCGCACCAGCGCGGCGGCCACCCGCTGCTCCGAAGCACCGTCTGCGCTCCTCGCTGCGACGGCTGCGGCCAGCGCCTCGAGGGTGAGCCGCGCGTCGGCGTGGATGCCGAGGGCGGGGTAGTTCGCCTCGAGCTTGCCGAGGTCGGCCTCGACGTGGATCATCCGGCCGCGCGGGGCGAACGTGCGGTAGTTGGTGGACAGCTCGCCCAGTCCGGTGCCGACCGCGAGGACGACGTCAGCGTCCTCCAGGAACTCGGTGATGTGCCTGTCCTCGAGCCAGGACTGCAGCGACAACGGGTGATCCCAGCCGAATGCCCCCTTGGCGCCGAAGGTGGTGGCGACCGGGGCGCGCAGTTTCTCGGCGAGCTTGAGCAGCGCCGCTTCCGCACCGGCCCGGACCACACCGCCACCGGCGAGGATCGCCGGACGGTCGGCCTCGGTGAGCCGGCGCGTCGCCTCCCTGACCAATTCGGGACGCGGCGAGGGGACGCGCGGCGCGACCGCGAGCTGCTCGATCGGCGGCATGTCCACGGCGCCGGTCAGGACGTCCTGGGGGATCTCCACCCATGCGGGACCGTACGGCGGGCTGAGTGCTGTCTCCCAGGCGGCGGCGAGCGCGCTCGGTACCTGCGATGCACTCTGGGTCAGCTCGATCGACTTCACGACGTCGCGGAAGCTGGCCTTCTGGTCGCGCAACTCGTGCAGGTAGCCGCGACGGCGGCCACCGAGACCCGCCCTTGGGATCTGGCTGCTGATGCCGACCACCGGAGTCGATGCGACGGCCGATTCCTGCAGTGCAGCGAGTGTGCTCAACGCACCGGGACCCGTTGATACCAGCAGCGGGGCCACCCGGCCCGTCGTCCGAGCAAAGCCGTCCGCGGCGAAGCCGGCATTGAGCTCCGTGCGCAGGCCGACGTAGTGCAGGGACGACCGCTGCAGCGCGTCGAAGGTCGCAAGCGCGTGCTGGCCCGGGACGCCGAACACCGTGTCCGCTCCCAGAGCAGCCAACGACTCGACCACGAGGTCGCCCCCGGTGCGCGGCTGGCCCGGGGGCGTCATGCCGCCTCCTGGCCCGATCTCAGGGCCTCGGCTCTGGCCACGATGACTCCTCTCCCGCCCGTGCTGCGACCCGGCACCGCACACCCGCCCTCATGAAACACCGGACGCAAATAGCAAACAAGCGTTGCCAACCGGAAAGCATGTGGTGATTCTGGACCCGTGCCGCCAGCGACACATTTCGGGCTCTGACCCGGTGGCTGACGTCGCGCCTGTTTCCCCTCCCGACAGGAGCTGCCGCGATGACGGGTATCCCAAGCAGTCGACGACCATGGCGGTGGGCGGGGGTCCCGATCGCCGTGGCGACACTCTCGTTGCTGACCTCCGCTTGTGGCGGCGGGTCGTCGGGGGGCACCGAAACTCAACAGCCGGTGTCGACGCAGCAGCAGAACGCTGCGCTGCACGACCGGCTGCCCGACAACATCAAGCAGGCAGGCACGGTGAGGATCGGCACCGAGGCGCTGTACCCGCCTTTCGAGTCCTTCGCAGCGGACAACAAGACGATCGTCGGGCTGGACCCGGACCTGGCCAACGCGCTGACGCAGCTGCTGGGCGTGAAGATGACGATGACGCACACCGCCTTCGAGGGACTTCTGACGGCGCTCGACGGCGGTCGATTCGATCTTGTCATGGCTGCTATCACCGACACGAAGGTGCGCCAGGCCAAGTACGACTTCGTCGACTACTTCAGCACCGGCCAGTCGATCGTGGTCAAGAAGGGCAACCCGGCGGGCATCAAGGCCATCGAGGACTTGTGCGGCAAGGACGTCGCGGTGCTGGTGAACTCCACGCAGCAGAGGCTGCTCGCCCAGTTCAACACCCAGCAGTGCAAGGCAAACCCGATCAAGGTGACCGCCCTGCCCAGCGACAAGGACGCGCTGCTTCAGGTGCAGACGGGGCGGGCCCAGGCGGACTTCACTCAGGACGCGACCGGTCGCTACAACGCCAAGACGATCGGCGGTGGCAACCAGTTCGAGGTCGCCAACGCAGAGCCTCTCCTGCCCACACCGATCGGCATCGTGTTCGACAAGGGCGACACCCAACTCAGGGACGCGTTCCAGGCGGCTCTGAAGGAGCTGATCGCGAACGGTACCTACGACGAGATCCTGGCGAAGAACGATCTGTCCAGCGGCGCCAAGAAGGACGCCACCATCAACGGTGGCACCTCGTGACCGAACCCGTGACTTCATCCGGCGAGTCCGCGCCGTCGCCGGGTGGATCGAGCACCGTCCCCCGGACGCAGAAGGCGGTCAAAGCGATCCCGGTCCGGCACTGGGGCCAGTGGATCTCCGCCGTCCTGGTCATCGGGGTTGTGGCCGGCCTGATCTACACAATCGCAGGCAACGACAACATCCAGTGGTCGGCCATCGGGCAGTACCTCTTCCAGGACACCGTTCTGCAAGGCCTGTTCGTCACCGTGTGGCTCACCGTGCTGGCGATGGTGATGGGCATCGTGCTCGGCATCCTTCTGGCCGTCATGCGGCTGTCGGACAACCGGGTTCTGAGCACGGTCAGCTGGTTCTACATCTGGCTGTTCCGCGGCACGCCGGTCCTGGTGCAGTTGCTCATCTGGTTCAACCTCGCGCTGTTCTTTCCCAGACTCGGTGTCGGCCCGTTATCCGCCGACACGAACCAGGTGATCAAGCCACTCGTCGCCGCGCTGTTCGCCCTCGGCCTCAACGAGGCCGCTTATATGGCTGAGGTCGTCCGCGGTGGCATCCTCGCCGTCGACCCGGGACAGAACGAGGCGGCGGCCGCGCTCGGTATGTCGAAGGCGCGAACGATGCGGCGCATCGTGCTGCCGCAGGCGATGCGAGTGATCATTCCGCCGACCGGCAACGAGACGATCACCATGCTGAAGACGACCTCGCTCGTGCTGGTGGTCGGTGCGGGTGACCTGCTCTCCCGGACGTCGTCCATCGGCGCCAGGGACTTCACGGTCATCGAACTGCTGCTGGTGGCGAGCATCTGGTACCTCGTCCTCACGTCGATCGCCAGCTTCGGCCAGTATCACCTCGAACGCCGTTACGCCCGCGGCACGGCGCACGCGCTGCCCCCGACTGTCCTGCAACGGATCCGCGCCAACCTGCGGCCGGGCCGGGTGTCCGGAGCCACCCCATGAGCGGCCCGATGGTCCAGGCCGACAACGTCCACAAGTCCTTCGGCCACGTCGAGGTACTCAAGGGCATCGATCTCGAGGTCGCCCCACAGGAGGTGTTCTGCCTGCTCGGCCCCTCCGGCTCCGGCAAGTCCACGTTCTTGCGGTGCATCAACCACCTGGAGAAGATCGACGCCGGCCGCCTCACCGTGGACGGGCACCTGGTCGGTTACCGGCAGAAGGGCGACAAGATCTATGAGCTGAAGGAGAAAGAGGTAGCCCAGCAGCGCAGTGATATCGGCATGGTCTTCCAGCGGTTCAACCTCTTTCCCCACATGACGGCGCTCGGGAACATCATGGAGGCGCCGATCCACGTGCGTGGTGAGGCGAAGGCGAGCGTCCGCGAGCGGGCCGAGAAGCTGCTCGACCGGGTCGGCCTGCGGGAGAAGGCCGACGCCTACCCGGCGCAGCTGTCCGGCGGACAGCAGCAGCGGGTCGCGATCGCCCGGGCACTGGCGATGCAGCCCAAGCTGATGCTGTTCGACGAGCCCACCTCTGCCCTCGACCCGGAGCTCGTCGGCGAGGTGCTCGACGCCATGCGTGCGCTCGCCGAGGACGGCATGACCATGATCGTGGTCACGCATGAGATCGGCTTCGCCCGTGAGGTCGGCAACGCCCTGGTCTTCATGGACGGTGGTGTGGTGGTCGAGTCCGGACTACCCCGCGACGTCCTGACCAACCCTCAGCACACCCGCACTCAGGCGTTCCTGTCCAAGGTGCTCTGACCCCGCCCCCGGCGCGGGGCGCGGTCAACGCAGGCTGACGACGTTGCCGGTCACGAGGTGCGCTTCGTCGGATACGAGGAACGCGACGACCGCTGCGACCTCGTCGGGGTGGGCGACGTGAACGAGATGCTCGCTGGTGCGGACTGCCTCACGGACGGCGTCCGTGACCCATCCGGTGTCGGTCACGGGTGGGTGGACGATGTTCGCGGTGATCCCGAAGGCGGCCAGTTCGGTCGCAGCGGACATCGTGTAGTTGACCTGAGCGGCCTTTGCCGCGCCATAGGACACTTCGGAGGGGAACCCGTCGGGGCCTCCGGAGGTGAGTCCGACGATCCTTCCCCAGTCGGCGGATCGGGCAACGTGGCGGCGGGCGAACTCCGCGATGAGCAGGGCAGCGGCCCGGGCGTCGACGTCGAAGACCTGGTCCACGGTGGTGGCGGTCAGCGGTTGCATGGAGCGCCCGAAGCCGTCCGTGGCCTCAGGCCGGAAGGTGTCCTGGGCCCAGCCGCTGGCGTTGTTGATCAGGATGTTCACGGGCCCGAAGGAGGCCTCGGCCCGGTCGAACAACCGCGGGACGACGCGGTGGTCCCGTAGGTCGGCCTCGACGGCGATCACCCGGCCTCCTTCGGCCTCGATGGCCGCGACGAGCTCCGACCCGTCCTTGGCGCGGTTCGTCCGGTAGGCGCCCGGGGTACCGGGGTCCTCGGCGTCGTGCACGGCGAGGTAGGCGCCCAGGACAGCGGCACCGGACCGGGCCAGCCGGCGGGCAATCGCCGCCCCGATCCCGTGGTTGGCCCCCGTCACCAGGGCCACGCGCCCTGACAGGCTCGTCGACTCCATGAGTGCCTCCCCGGCTCGAAGGTGGCGCCATCCTGGCGACTTCCTCAGGGAGCCTCAACCACATTGATGCGGTGCGCTGATTCAGCCCTGCGGTTCAATCGTGGCGGTGCGGAGTTGCCCTCGCGGGATTCGGACGCCGCGGCGTCGCGTCCGGCGTTCCAGCCACCCCGCGAAGAATGCCAGCAGCGAGTTGATCACGATGTAGACCACTGCGATCACGAGCGCCGCAGGTACGACGTTGCCGAAGTTGGCCGACTGCACGTTCACGCCCTGCTGCAGCAGCTCGGGGAAGGCCACGATGTAGCCGAGCGCCGTGTCCTTCATCAGCACGACGAGCTGAGAAACGATCACCGGCAACATCGCCCGCGCCGCCTGCGGAACGAGGATGTAACGCATGACTCCGCTCTTCCGCAGGCCGATGGCGTAGGCGGCCTCCGACTGGCCGATCGGCACCGCCCGCACCCCCGCTCGGAACGCCTCCGCGAGCACGGAGCCGTTGTAGAGCGTGAGGCCGATGACCACTGACCAGAAGGCCGGCACCGGACTCTCCACGAGGAACGGAACGCCGTAGGAAATGAAGAAGATCATCAGCAGCAACGGGACTGCGCGGAAGAACTCGACGACCGCGCCCGCCGGCACGCGGACCCACCAGCGCTCGGACAGCCGAGCGACGGCGAAGATCAACCCGTAGACCAGCGAGAGAATCATGGCGGTCCCCGCCGCCGACAACGTTGCCCGCAGGCCCGGAATGATGAAGTCGCTCCAGGTGGTGGCCTGCGCGAGCGGCTGCCATAGCGCGCCCGACCACTGGTCCTTCTCATCGAATTTGCTGTAGATCCAGTAGAGAAGCGCGAGCAACAGCACCGCGAAGACGCTGGTGAGAACCCTGTTGCGTGCCTTCGCGCGGGGGCCCGGATGGTCGTAGAGAACGGTGTGTGTCGTCACCGGCGTACCGCCAGACGGTTGGCCAGCCAGCCGAAGAGGTAGCCGATCGGGATGAGGACCACGGCGAACGTGCAGGCGAAAACCAGGAAGATTGTGATCACGGCATCGCCGTTGTCATTGATCAGCTGCTTCATGACGTTGGACGCCTCCAGCAGGCCGATCGTGCCGACGATCGTGGAGTTCTTGGACAGCGCGATGAAGATGCTGCCGAGCGCACCCTGGCCAAGCCGCCTCTGAACAGGGCGAATGCCTTGTGATCACGTCCGTCAGATTGTGCGCCGCGAGGGGGCCTTGCGTTCCATCCGGTAATGCAGGACGAGGAAGGGGATTCCGAAGACGGCGAACGCATGTTCGGCGCGCAGTTCGCCGTCCTCGACGAAGACGTCGAGTTGCTCGGAGAAGCCGTGGACGGCCAGGGCGGTGAGGCTGCGGTCCTCGGGGTCGATCGCCGTCAGGTAGTGGCCGGGGTGCTTGAGAGTGAGGGCGCGGCTGGTCAGCACCAGACCACCGCCGGGGCGGGCGCGCGGCAGCAGCGTCGCGGTGAAGCTGCCGCTCGGGAGGGGGAAGCCGACGCTGACGTACCCGCGGTCCTTGTCCCGGTAGGTGGTGTAGATGCCGACGTAGATGGGCTCGTCGGTGTCGGCGTACGAGCGGATCCAACCGCGAACCGTCCTCGAGGTGCCGTCGCCGCCCTCCGGGACGGCGATCGTGTCGATCCGCCCCCGCACGCCACGCTGCGCCTGCCGCTGGTTCATCGGCACGTTCGCCTGGCCCAGCGGGCGGGCGAGTGCGGTGCGGTAGAGCAGGTAGCCCGGCATCACCCAGGGCCGCCACTCCGGGACGATGTCGAGGGTGAAACGGGTCGTGCGCTCGTAGAACTCACGGACGAGCGGGTGGACGCCGCTCGGGTCGAAGTCCGGGCCGGCCAGCTCGTCGAGGCTGGCGACGATCCCGACCTCCTGGGCGTCGGCGGTGTACGTGCCGCCGAGCACCCGCGCCAGCTGCTCGACGTACCCGGTGCCCACGTAGCGGGACCGCGCTTCGAGCGGGACGACGAAGGGCAGCTCCGCGGCGTCCACGCGATCGGCGAGCAGGCTCACCTGCGGATCGCGGAAGATCAAGGCCGAGACGATCCGGTAGCTGAGCATGGTCGCCGCCGCCACCGCGGCCGGGGGAATGTCCGCGTCCTGCGAGGTGGCGCGACGGGCAAGGCCACCGACGAGCACGCCGACCGCGGGCCCCAGCGCGACCTTCTGTGGACGGATCCCCAGTGCGCCGGCGACCGTGCCGGTCACGACGCCGATCGCCGCCGGGCCTGCGCCGGTGAGCCGGTTGACCGACCAGCCCAGGGGCGCGGCCAGAGCCGTGCTGGCGGCCAGCCGACCCCAGAAGGGCGGGATCTCGTTCGGGCGCTGCCGGGCCCGCGCCGACGCGTCGATACCCGCCATGGCCAGGCCACCGACGGCGGCGCTCCTGAGGACCGACCGCGGTCCTCGGCCGGCCGCCATCGATGCACCGGCGGCGGCACCGATCAGCGCGGCGAAGCCGGCAGCCTGTCCACGATCACTCCAGCTGCCTGATCCCTGGCGTGCCACGACCCGACGGTACGCCGTGCGGGCAGCGGGGGGCCCCGCTCGAGCCGCCCGGCCGGGTCGAACGCCCGTAGGCTCGGATCATGGCGGCTGAGTTCGAGATCACCTCGCGGGTGGCGGTCTCGGCGGACCCGGAACGGGTGTGGAAGGCCGCGGTCGACTGGCCCTCGCAGCACCGGTGGGTGTGGGCGACCCGCGTGCGTGGCGGTCACGCACTCGGCGCCTCCGTGGTGGCCCGGACGGGCATCGGACCGGTCGCGTTCACAGACACGATGGTGATCACGGAGTGGGCTCCGCCGCACCGGTGCGTGGTGCGGCACACCGGCCGGGTCGTCCGCGGCATCGGCGTCCTCGAAGTGATCCGGCAAGCAGAGTCCTGCCAGTTCCAGTGGACGGAGCGATTGCAGCTCCCGCTCGGCCCCGTCGGACGTCTGGGCTGGCCGATCGTCCGCCCGCTCGTGCGGTGGGGGTTGGACTCCTCGCTGCGCCGTTTCAAACGGTTGATCGAGGAAGCTGATCTGGGAGCCTGACGAGAAGGAGGATCGTCCTGAGCACCCATCCCCATACCCAGCTCTTCACAGAGGTCGACCGCACCAAGGATCCTGACTTCTTCGTCCGGTTCATGGACGAGGCACAAAGACCCGAGGGCATCCAGGCGAGCAAGCGACTCATGCTGGAACGAATGGCTCTCGAGCCGGGAGAGGCAGTCCTCGAGGTCGGCTGCGGCCCCGGGCGTGCATTACGCGCTGGCCGAGTTGTTCCTCGGCAGTCACCTCGCCCAACTCCAGGCAAGCGGAACGCTGTCGCCCGATCAGGCGCGGCGGTGGTGGGAGTACCTGCAACACGCAGACGAGCACGGGAAACTGCTGATCAGTTTCACGACCTTCATCGTCGTCGGCGAGCGGAACTGACCGTTGCAGCGCCGACGGCGCACCCTGCTGAGCGCCTGACGGACGCGCTTGGATCAGGGAAGCCATGACCACGACAGCGCGACCGGATCACCACCCGAACCGGCTGACGCCGCTGGCGTTCGTGTTGGTCTTCGGGTTGGTCAGCGGCCTCGGGGACTTCGTCTACGAGGGAGCCCGCAGCATCGTCGGGCCGTTCCTGGCGACGCTCGGGGCCGGCGCCGCCCTGGTCGGTCTGGTCACCGGCGTGGGGGAGGCGGTGGCCCTCGTCTTCCGGCTGTTCAGTGGCCGGCTGTCGGACCGCACCGGCCGTCACTGGGCGATCTCGATCACCGGCTACGCCATCACCATGGTCAGCGTTCCGTTGCTGGCGGTGGCCGGTTCCGTCGGAGCGGCTTGCGTCTTCATCATCGGTGAGCGCTTCGGCAAGGCCGTACGAGCGCCGGCCCGGGACACCATGCTGGCCGAGGCCAGTGCCGATCTGGGGCGTGGCAGGGCCTTCGCCACCCACGAGGCACTCGACCAGTCCGGTGCCCTGGTCGGCCCCCTGGTGGTTGCGGCGATCCTCGCCACGGGACACAGCTACAGCGCGGCCTTCGCCTGGCTGGCCCTTCCCGGACTGCTGGCCATGGCGGTCCTGGTCTACCTGCGCCGGCAGGTTCCTCAGCCGAGCGCCTACGACCCGAGCGTGCACGCCACCCAGACCCGGTCCGTGTCACTGCACGGCTTCAGCCGGCTGTACTGGCAGTACGCCCTGTTCACTGCCCTGACATTGCTCGGCTTCGCCACCTTCGCGGTCCTCGGCTACCACCTGGTCCACCGGAATGTCGTCCCGGCGGCCCAGGTGCCGGTGATGTACGCCGTTGCCATGGGCCTGGCGGCCCTGGCAGCCCTCGCCTCGGGCTGGGCCTACGACCGCGTCGGGCTCAAGGCCCTGGTGCTGCTGCCGTTGCTCGGCATGCTCATCCCGTTCTGGTCGTTCTCGACCTCGGTGATCCTGGTCTGGCTGGGCGCGGCCCTCTGGGGCGCCGTGCTGGGGGTGCACGAGTCGACCATGCGGGCCGCCGTCGCCGACCTGGTGCCGCGAGAGCGACGCGGCGTCGGCTACGGCACCTTCACCGCCATCTACGGCCTGGCCTGGCTCGCCGGGTCGTTGCTGATCGGTGTGCTGTACGACGTCTCGATCGGTGCGGCTACCGGCTTCATTGTCGCCGTGCAGCTGGTGGCCCTCGTGGCGCTCGTGCCGGTGCTACGGGCCGTGAGCCCCGCTGACCAGCGCCGAAGGTCGAATGGGCCCGACACCCCAGCTGATCGTCGGAACGACCGGTCCAGGTCACCCCTCGCGGGTGGGCGGAATCTGCGCGACGAGTTCGGCTCGTAGCCGGCCGGCGTCGATGCCGGCCTCGGCGATCACCAGTGCCCCGAGGCCACGGCCCTCCCGGAGCAGGCCCAACAGGATGTGTCCGTCGCCGATGTAGCGGTGACCGAGGCTCAACGCCTCGCGAAGAGCCAGCTCGAGGACCTTCTTGGCGCGCGGGCTGAACGGGATGTGGCGGCCACTGATCAGGCCGCCCCTGCAGTCGGTGACCGGGTCCCGGTCGAGGGCGCCGACGCCGAACGTGGACTCGACCTTCGCCTTGACCGCCGTCAGGTCGATACCGATCGACTCCAGGGCGGCGGCGTCCAGGTCGTCCGACGGCGTCTCGCCCACGTGGCGGAGAATCGCCGCCTCGGCCCAGGCACGGTCGAGGCCGTGGCGGTTCAGCAGTTGCGCCGGCAGGGATCGCGGGGCATCCAGCAACCCGAGCAGCATGTGCTCCGTCCCGATCCGGCGGCTGCCCATCCGGCGGCCGTCGGCCTGGGCGCGGAAGACGACGCTGCGCGCCTCGTGGCTGAAGCGCTCGAACATGGCTACCTCCCCTCCCGCTTCAACAGGCGCCCGCGGCGGGCGTACTTCTGGTGAACCGCCTGCCGGGTCACGGCCAGGCAGGCGGCGATCTCCTGCCATGACCAGCCCTGGTCCCTGGCGTTCTCCACCTGGAGCGCCTCGAGCCGTTCCACCAGCACCCGCAGCGCCCGGACGGCGCGCAGGCCGACCGCGGGGTCCCTGCTGCCGGCGTCGGCTGCCAGCTGGGTCGTGGTGTCGCTCATGGCTGTCAACATACGTTGACGTACGCCTGGTGTCAACTGACGTTGACAATCTCACCCTATGGCCCGTGCCGCCGGTCGGTCAGGCTGCCGGGGTCCGGCATCCGAGCCTCCCTCGGGGCCGGGGGTCAGCCCCGGCGGCGGTTGTCCACGAACATGCTGGCACCGCGAGTGATCCCGGCCGCGAAGGACGCCGCGAACGTCTCCCGGTCAGCCGGTCCCTGCTTGCGGTGACGCCCCTGGGGCGCGGTCGGGCTGCGGCGGACGGCGGCCAGCACCCGGGCCAGGAACGGCTTGGTGGAAGCCGCACGCGCGCGGCCACGTGGCATCGCGCTGCCGGGCAGTGTGTCGAGC
>JBKPQU010000010.1:0-8313 GCA_046734255.1 Actinomycetota bacterium | reverse complement strand
CCTGGGCGCTAAGGGCTTGTGGTGCGCTGGCCTCGGTTGACCCCCCTGGGGCTTTTACAGCATCGTGTTGGTCGCCCCGGACCGGGGCCACGACTCGCTCCCAGGTCGTCGCGTCTCTCGCGACGAAGCGCTCATCGACATCGTTGAGAACAACCAGCATCGGGCACCTCGCGAAAGGCTGGCCAGGAACCGTCATTATCCTCCCGGCTCCCGGGTTTCGCTGGTCGCGCTGCGGACCCGGCCCACCTCTGAGGTCCTCCCCTTGATGTGGACCCATCGATCGTTGCGTATCTTCACCCCCCTAGGTAGAGTACGACTATGCGCGCAGGACCGCGGATGACTATTCCCGCCCAGCTGGTGCTGCATGCCCTGCTCGAGGATCCGCAGCGGGAGCTCTACGGGCGCGAGCTCGGGGAGGCCGCGGGCCTGCCGAGCGGGACGATCCACCCCATCCTGGCGCGGCTAGAGGGGATGGGATGGCTGGAGTCCCGGTGGGAGGACATCGATACGAGGGCTGCGGGGCGGCCGGCGCGGCGCTACTACCGGCTGACTCCCGACGGCATCGTGCGAGCGCGAGAGGCGTTGACCCGCGCCTACCGCAACCGATCACCGCGTACTGCTCGGCCGGCACAAGGTGAGACATGAACGGGATCACTGAACGTAAGCCTCCGCGTCGCGCTGTGGTGCGGGTGGTCGAACTGGCCTCCCTCGTGCTGCCCCCTGGCGTGCGCCGCCGGTACGAGCGCGAGTTCGTCGCGGAGCTGTACGGCTTGGACAAGGCCCAGCAGGTCCGGTACGCGCTCGGCGTGTTGGTGACCATCTGGTCGCTGCGAACCGCCGTTACCTCCGAGGCCTACGAACTGCTGGATACTTCGATGGGTCACGTGGGTCCCCGTCGGCCGCTCCTGTGTCGGCTCAACCTGCACCACCACTGGCAGAAGGGCTTCACTGAGGACGGCGGTCGATACCTCTACTGTGCCTCGTGCGGCAAGATCCACGCCGAGCACATCGGACTTGGCGCACCGCCGCCGCCCTGGTCGGCACCGTGATCTCCTGACGGCGAGGGACGCGCCAGGGATAGGGATGAGCCCACGACCCCCCCCCCCCCGGTCCTGACTGGCTGGTTCGCTAGGTGATCACCGGTTCACGATGGGGCCAGGCCTGCCTCGGCGGTGGTGGTGTCCTGATTTTCGGTGGCGGCCCAGGAGGCGAGCAGGGCGAGGGCGTGGGCGGTCGGTGAGGACGGTTCAGCGGAGTACACGGTGAGGGTGAGACCGGGCTCGGCTCGCAGATCCAGGCTCTCGTAGGCGAGTTCGAGGTCACCCACGACGTGGTGGTGGAAGTGCTTGACGCCGGTGCCGTGAGTGCGGACATCGTGGGCGTGCCAGCGGCGGCGGAACTCTTCGCTACGGGTGGACAATTCGCCGACGAGTTCGTGCAGCTGTTTGTCGTGAGGATCCTTCCCCGCCGCGGTGCGCAGGTTGGCCACGGTCATGTCGGCGGCCAGGTCCCAGTCGGGATAGAAGCGCCGCGCGGAGTTGTCGAAGAAGGTGTGCCGGGCGAAGTTCGGCTTGGCGGTCGGATCGAGGAGCAGGTCGGCGTACATGGCGCGGCCGAGGTGGTTGGCGGCCAGGAAGTCCAGCCGGTCGTTCCCGACGATCGCGGGTGCGGTGGTGATCGCGTCCAGGGTCCACTGCAGGCTGGGCCGCACCCTCCACTCCTGGGCGCGTGGGCGGCGCAGGATCCGGTTCGAGCCGTCAGCCTCCCGGGCGAGGCGCAGCAGGTGCGCGCGTTCGGCGTCATCGAGTTGGAGCGCGCGGGCGAGCGCGTCGAGCACACCGGCGGAGACTCCGGCCAGGGTGCCGCGTTCAAGCTTGGAGTAGTACTCCACGCTCACCCCGGCGAGGGCGGCGACCTCACTACGTCGCAGCCCGGGCACCCGGCGCCGCCCCGCCGCCGGCAGGCCGACCTGCGCGGGGGTGATCTTGGCGCGACGGGAGGTGAGAAACTCGCGCACTGCGGCTCGGTTGTCCACGCTATCGACATTACGGCGGTGACCGTTCGGTAGGGATGCACCGTCAGTACACCTCTTGTCAGGAACTTCCTGCCTACGCGGTCGGCGCGTTCCCTGAATTTTGTGAACAGTCTTCATTCCCGATCTCGCACCGCGGACGTCGTGGCGTTCGCCCTCTCGCTGGCCGTGCTCGGCGTGGGATCGGCGGTCGTCGGTCCCTTCGTGAGGATGCCCGGCGGCCTGCCCGCCGCCACGGCGACGCCCGTGCCGTCCGCGCCCGCCCCAGCTGCCGCGGTGTCAAGCGAAGAGCCGGGCAGCGTGCGGATCACCATGACGGTCGGCGACCGGGTCGCCACGGCCACCCTTGCCGACACCCTCGCAGGGCACCAGCTCGCCGCGATGCTGCCCATCACCGTGGACCTGCACGACCCGTTCGGGCAGGCCAAGTCCGGTGCGCTCCCCCGCTCGGTCGATGTCGCCGGCCTCGCCAGGGAGTTCCATCCGATCACGGGTGGGATCTACTACTGGCCCGACGGCGGAGGCCAGCTGGCCGTCTTCTACGACGCCCTGGGCCAGGCCGTGCCCCCGCCGGGTCTCATCCGCCTGGGCAACGTCAATACCGGACTGAACGCCATCGGCTCCGGAGGCGACGTCACAGTGACGATCCAACGAGCCGACTGACCCCGGACCAGCACGACAAGGAGGCGTGATGCCCGACCAGCAACGGCGCTTCACTGACAAGGTCGCCTTCATCACCGGCGCCGGCGGAGGCATCGGCCGCGCCACCGCCCTGGCATTCGCCCGTGAGGGCGCCAGCGTGGTGGTCGCCGACGTGGACGAGCAGGCCAACCTCGAAACCGCACGGCTCATCGAAGCCGACGGTCGACCGGTCGTCGCCGTACGGTGCGACGTGACCCGCGCCCAAGACGTCCAAGCCGCCCTCCAGGCGGGCGTGGACACGTTCGGCGGCCTCGACGTGGCCTTCAACAACGCCGGCATCGAGCAGCCGACCATGCCCGCGGCTGACATCACCGAAGCAGACTGGGACCGGGTCATGGCGGTCAACCTGCGCGGCGTCTACCTGTCCATGAAGCACGAGATCCCGCTGCTCCTCCACCGCGGCGGCGGCGCCATCGTCAACACATCCTCCGGCGCCGGCGTCAAAGGCTTCGCCGGCGGAGCGGCGTACGGCGCAGCCAAGTTCGGGATCATCGGCGCAACCAAATGCGCCGCCCTCGACTACGCCAGCTCCGGCATCCGCATCAACGCCATCTGTCCCGGCATCATCGACACCCACATGATCGAACGGGTTTTCGGTGACACCCCCGAGGGACACCAAGCCGTCCTCGCCCAAGAACCCATCGGCCGGATGGGGCGGCCCGACGAGATCGCCGCAGCCGTTCTATGGCTGTGCTCAGACCAGGCGTCCTTCGCCATCGGGCACGCCATGGTCGTCGACGGCGGCCAAACGGCCTGACGTTGACAAGCCAGCGCCGAAGTCTTCCAAGGGTGTTGACGGCCCTGCCGCAGGTCGCAAGGGCGCAAGCGCGTAGTCAAGGGTGTTGCTGGTCATCCCGACTGGCGCGGCGCGCGCTGCTAGCCGACGCTGACGGGACGGCAGTCTGAAGAGGGGGAACCTCGATCGCCCCCGGGAGGAGATGTTGGCGGCCGTCCTGGCCGGCAAGCGGTGGCGCCATCACCACGGGATTCCCGAACTCGCCATCTCTCCCGAGCTGTATAGCGACTACGCACATCGGGTCGACGCGATGCTCGAGATGCTTGATGAAGCGCTGGCAATGACGGACATCGATATCTCTCGTGCGAGCTTCCTCGATCTCGGCGCTGCTGAGGGGTACGTGACCAACCACCTTCTCGACCGGGGCGCGACCGACGTCGATGCGGTCGAGCTTGGGGAGGCCAACATTCAGCGGATCTGGATGGTGCGCGCCCTCCGGGAACAGAAGGGTGGGCGCGTCGGTCGCATCGACTTGGACCGCGCGGACTGGTCCGCCGCGCTGGGCCGCAGCTACGACGTGACGCTGGCGCTGGGCGTGATCTACCACATGGAGAATCCGATGCTGTTTGCGCGCAACCTGTTCGCGGCGACTGATCGGGTAGCAATCGTGGAATCCGACACGCCGGTGTTTCCCGGCAATCAGCGATTCCGCGGGTTCGGCACCATGTATTTGCACCGCGACCAGGTAACGCTCAGGCCGGGCATCGTGCGCTATCTCACCGAGATGCGCCCCGACCGTCAGGCCCTGGCCGAGATTCTGCTCAACGCGGGCTTCCTACGGGTGCACGCCATTTCCCCGGCCACGGCCGCGCCGTGGCGGTACTTCGATTCGGAGGAGAAGACCGTGATGCTGGCCGTCCGTTAGGAGTGTCCGGTTGGATGGCGTCCATGGGTGGAGATGCCGATGCCCGGGAGGCGCCGGAGGAGTGCTCGCTGGGGGTCAGGCCGAGGTAGGCGCCGATCGTGGCGCCGCTGAAACGCGTCCAGTCGCCGATCTCCACCGCGAGCCCGAACGCGGTCAGGGTGTTCACCCCGCGCAGGCAACCCAACCGTCGCACCAGTGGGCTGAACTGGCTGTTCGCGGCCATCTGTTCGATCGCCGCGTCCAACCGGTCGCGGCGGGTCAGGGCCATCAGCACGGCCTCATGGTCGGCGTCGAACGCCGCCCGCAACCCCGAAGCGGTGAAGGTGGCGGCCTGACGGCGCAGCCACGCCTCGTGCGCCGTGGTCCACGCGTCCTTGCCGTCCCAGACCGCGCCGTGACGCAGCAGCAGCTTCGACAGTCGGTGCCGGGCCCGCATCAGGTCACCGCGCACGTCCTCCCGGGCCCGGACCAAGTCCCGAGCTGCCTCCTCCGCCTCCGACGGCACCCGGACCGCCACGATGTCCCCGACCCGCAGCAGACGGGCCAGCAGCAGCGCATCCCGCGCATCGGTCTTAACTCGGTCCCCCGCCGGGCGAGCGATCTTCGACGGCGCCGCGACCAGGCACTCGATCCCCTCCGCGGTCAGCGCCCTGGCCAGGCCGAACCCCGTCGGACCGGCCTCATAGACCACCCGCACCGGCCCGGCGAGGCCCTTGATCCAGGTCAGGATCTCCGGCACACCCGGCCCCAGTCGAGCCCGAAGCACCTCACCGGTCAAACCGTCAAGACCGACCCCCAGCACAGATCGGGCGTGAACATCCAGACCAACACTCGTACGCTCGATGAGCACCGGCGCCTCCCGTGAATGCGGCTCTACCGACGCCCATACGTCGGCAACCCGCGCCCATCTTCACGAGCGAGGCGCCGGGCCCCACATACCGTCTAGGCGGCCGTAGGGCGTTGCGGAAGGTCGTCGAGCTTGGGCAGGGGCCGGTGGCTGATTTCGTGGGCCTCCTCCGCAGAGAGCCCGAAGGTGCGCAGGAGATCCTCCGCCAACTGATCTGCCGCTTCGCCGTCGTCGCGATCCGGCTGGTCGTGCAGGAGCTGGGCGAGACAGAGTGCGCCGCCGGCGACAAGGGCCAGGGCCAGATCGAGGTCGCGGATGGTGAACCGGCCGGCGCGGGCTGCGGCGTCCAGGTCGCGCCGGGCTCGGGGCGCCAGCCCCATGGCGGAACCGACAAGGGCTAGGCCGTTGTGCAGCAGCACCTTGCTGAGCTCCGGCTCCTTGCGGTGCAGGCGTCCGGTGAGCCGGAAGCTCTGCGCGAAGATCTCGGCGGGGTCGTCCATGCCGACGGTGAGCTGGTCGAGGACGGTGCCGAAGCCATCGAGGGCGTCCTCGATCGCGGCGTGGAAGAGCTCGTCCTTGCTGTCGAAGTGGTTGTAGAAGGAGCCCATTCCCACATCTGCGGTCTGGGTGATCTCCAGGATCGGGACGTTGGTCTTCCCGGCGGCGAGGTATGACTGCGCGGCCCGGATGAGGGCCTCGCGGGTTCGGGCCTTGCGCCGCTCCAGGCGGTTGGGGGTCTCGTTGTCCGTCATGCCGGTTCGCTCGCTGTCTTGATCGGTCTGGCCAACATCACTCTAGCGCACCATCGTCATAGGTGACGAATTCGTCAAAACCTCTTGACTGACAGTCTCCTCGTAAGTGACGATATCGTCAGTCTTCAGAGGAGAGGTCAATGAGCGACCACCGCGACCCGCACAGCGGGCTGCACAGCGAGCAGGGCGCTCGGGCGGGTGAGCACCCGGGCCGGGCCCGCAACCCCATCGTCAAGGTGCACGACTTGGCCTGGCTGGAGTTCCAGAAGCCGGACCTGGAGCGGGCCGAGCGGTTCGCCCTGGCCTTCGGGTTCACCTCGGTGATGCGTACGGCTGAGGAGCTTCAGCTGCGTGGTTCCGATCCGGGGTCACCGTCTGTGCTGATCCACAGAGGTCCGCGATCGGGCTTCCTGGGAGTGGCTTTCCGGGCGGCGGAGTCCGGCGACGTGCTGCGGCTGGCGGAGGCGACCGGCCACGAGGTGACCAAGCTGCCGGAGAGCCTGGGCGGGCTGACCGTCGACCTGGTCGACCCGAACGGTCAGCGGGTGCGGGTGGTGTCCGACACCCACGATCTGGCCGGGCTGCCCGCGCAGGTGCCGCTGAGGTTCAACGTCGGCCACGAGCCGGTTCGGACCAACGCCACCCAGCGCCCGCCCCGTGAGCCGGCCCGAGTAGAGCGGCTCGGCCACGTGGTGGTGCAGACGACGACCTACATCCGGACGCTGAACTGGTACCTGGAGCACCTGGGGCTGATCGTCAGCGACTTCCTGTTCTACCCCGGTCAGCGCGAGCGCGGGCCGGTGATGAGCTTCATCCGCTGCGACCGCGGCAGCACGCCGACCGATCACCACACCCTGGCCATGGTGCTCGGACCGGCCAACCGGTACGTCCACTCCGCCTACCAGGTGGCCGACCTCGATGCACTGGCTGCCGGCGGGGAGTACCTGCACGAGCATGGCTACCGGCGGTCGTGGGGGATCGGCCGGCACATCCAGGGCAGCCAGATCTTCGACTACTGGCGCGACCCGGACGGCTTCCTGGTTGAGCACTACGCCGACGGCGATCTGTTCGACTCCTCCTTGGAGCCGGGCTGGGCGCCGATGACCGCTTCCGGCCTGGCGCAGTGGGGCCCGCCGGCGACCAAGGACTTCCTCGGCATCAAACCCGGCCGGGAATCCCTGGCCGAACTGCGCGCCATCGCGACTGCGCTGCGCGCGGACAACGAATTCGACCTCGGCCGCCTGCGCGGCCTGCTGAAGGTAGCGACCTCATGACCACCACCGTCCTGCGCACCGCCGACGCGTGGTGGGTGCGTACCGCCTCCGGCGCCGCCAGGATCCCGACCGCGGCCCGGACCACCGCCGAACTGCTGGCCGACCGGCCGGCGATCACCGCGGCATCGGTGGCCGCCGACATCGTGCCCATGGACAGCCTCGCGCTGGTGTCGCCGGTCACCGTGCCCTGCCGGGTGGTGGCGCAGATGACCAACTTCGCCTCCCACGTCACCGACACCGGCGGCAACCCGGCAAGGGTGCCGTTGACGTTCTTCCGTAAGGCGTCCGGGTCGATCAGCGGCCCGTTCGACCCCATCGTCAAGCCGCGCCACGTCCGCCTGCTGGACTACGAGGCGGAGATCGCGCTGGTGATCGGCCGGGCGATGCCGGTCGGCGCCACCGTCACCCCCGACACGCTGGCCGACCACGTCGCCGGCCTGGTGGTCAGCAATGACGTCTCGGCGCGCGACCTGCAATTGTCCAAGACGCAGTTCTACGAGTCCAAGTCCTACCCGACCTTCACCCCGGTCGGACCGACCCTCGTCCTGCTGGACGCCGACGAGTTCAAGCGGTTCACCGACCTGAGGCTACGGCTGTGGGTCAACGGAGAGCTCCGGCAGGACATGACCGCCGCAGACATGATCTACCCTCCGGTGGAGGCCCTGCAGGCGTTGACCCGATTCCAGCGGCTCGACCCCGGCGACCTCCTGCTCACCGGCACCCCGGTCGGCACCGCGCTGAGCGCACCGGCCAAGCCGGTGGAGCTCATCGCCTCCCTGCTACCGCAGGGGACCAAGTGGAAGCTCTTCTTCCGGGGACAGGCACGCAATCCCAAGTACCTCAAGGACGGCGACGTCGTCGAAGCCGCCATCGCCACCGACGACGGCGCCATCGATCTCGGCACCCAGCGCAGCGTGGTGAGGGACGCCCGATGAACGACGACCTGCTGTGGCCCCGCCACGCCACTCCGGCAGACCTGGCTGACATCGAGGCCGTGCCGCTGCAGGCCCGCGGCCTGCCGGACTCGACCTACGCGGTGCTGGTG
>JBKPQU010000009.1:0-12405 GCA_046734255.1 Actinomycetota bacterium | reverse complement strand
GGCCCGCTGCGGCACGGTGAACGCACCCCACCTCGTCGCGCTCGTCCGTGCCGGCGCGCTTCGAGAATTCGTCGAACGCCCGACGACCACGCCACACCCGCAGCC
Source organism: Actinomycetota bacterium (assembly GCA_046734255.1). Classification (GTDB taxonomy): domain Bacteria; phylum Actinomycetota; class Actinomycetes; order Actinomycetales; family Kineosporiaceae; genus JBKPQU01. The sequence goes on along the minus strand of JBKPQU010000009.1, from coordinate 12,300 downwards.
GCCTAACGGTGCGGCGTGTGGGCGTAGGCCGGGCGTAGAACGAGGCTGGCGCGTTGCCGGCACTGGCGCAGGCAACAGCGGTGTGCGCCGGCACCTCCGCCCTGCCAGCCTCACCTTGGGCCTCGCCGCACATCCGACGACGACGCCTGGAACATCAAGCTTCTCCGGGTTGGCTGTGACGCCGGGCCGTACCCGAGGTCACAACTTGGGTCATCGGAGGCCGCGGAAGAACGTGCGTATGTCTTCGACCAGGAGTTCGGGCACCTCCAGGGCCGGGAAGTGGCCGCCTTGCTGGTATTCGGTCCAGTGGACGAGGTTGTGGTCGCGTTCGGCCAGCGGTCGCAGGGTGATGTCACCGGGGAAGACCGCGACTCCGGTCGGCACCGGGGAGCGTTGCGGCGTTTGGCCCCAGGTGGAGGCGTCCTCGCGGTAGATGCGGGCCGCAGAACCGGCTGTGCGCGTGTGCCAGTAGATCGACACGTCGGTGAGGATCAGGTCGCGGTCGACGGCGTCCTCGGGCAGCTCGGCGGCGGGGTTGGTCCACTCCTTGAACTTCTCCACGATCCAGGCCAGCTGGCCGGCCGGGGAGTCAGTGAGCGAGTAGGCGAGGGTCTGCGGCCGGGTGGACTGGACGATCGCATAGCCGGACATGTCGCTACCCCAGCGCTGCATCCACTGCAGCCGGGCCTGATCGGCCTCCGACAGGTTGGCCAGCTCAGCCGGATCACCGGAGGGAAAAGTGCCCAGGTTGTTGACGTGCACGCCGATCACGTGGCCGGGATCCAGCCGGCCCAGTTCCGGCGAGACGATCGCGCCCGTGTCGCCGCCCTGAGCGCCGTACCGGTGGTACCCCAGCCGGCGCATCACCTCGGCCCAAGCCGCCGCGACCCGCCGAGTCGTCCAACCCGGTTCGCGGGTCGGCCCGGAGAAGCCGAACCCGGGGATGGACGGTGCGATGACGTGGAAGGCATCGGCCGCGTCGCCGCCATGGGCACGGGGATCGGTGAGCGGCCCGATGGTGTCCATGAACTCCGCGATCGAACCCGGCCAGCCGTGGGTGAGGATCAGCGGGAGCGCGTCCGGCTCGGGTGAGCGGACGTGCAGGAAGTGGATGTTCTGCCCGTCGATCGTGGTCGTGAATTGTGGGAACGCGTTGAGCTTTGCCTCGTACCTGGGCCAGTCGTAGGAGGTCCGCCAGTACTCGGCCAGCTCCTTCAGATAGCTGACGGGGACGCCGTAGGTCCAGCCGGTGCCTGGCAGCTCGTCGGGCCAGCGGGTACGGGCGAGCCGGTCGCGCAGGTCGTCCAGGTCGGCCTGCGGGATGTCGATGCGGAACGGGTTGATCTTCGCCATGCCTAAAACGTTAGAAGCCAGTTAGGACGGGTTCAGTCCTAGGTTGCGCGAAGATTGAAAGCATGTTGGAGACCTCGGCTCGACTCCTCAGATTGCTGTCCCTCCTGCAGACCCACCGGGACTGGTCCGGCGCGGAGCTGGCGGAGCGGCTCGGCGTCACGATGCGGACCGTACGGCGGGACGTTGACCGGCTGCGGGAACTGGGCTATCAGGTGCACGCCACGGCAGGCGCGCCGGGTTACCGGCTGGGCGCCGGGTCTGATCTGCCCCCGCTGCTGCTCGATGACGACGAGGCGGTCGCGGTCGCGGTGGGGCTGAGGACGGCCGCCGGCGGCACGGTCGCCGGGATCGAGGAGACGTCCGTACGGGCGCTCGCGAAGCTCGAACGGGTGCTGCCCTCACGGCTGCGGCATCGTGTTCACGCGCTGCAGTCGATGACCGTCCCCATGGCGGGGGGCGCGGCGCGGGTGGATCCCGAGGTGCTGACGGCCATCGCCGCGGCCTGCCGAGATCATGAGGGACTGCGGTTCGACTACCGGTCGCACCAGGGTCAGGAGAGCCGCCGTTCAGCCGAGCCCCATCGGCTGGTGCATTCGGGGCGCCGGTGGTATCTCCTGGGCTGGGACATCGACAAGGAGGACTGGCGGACGTATCGGGTTGACCGGCTGCGCCTGAGGACACCGAACGGGCCGCGCTTCGTCCCCCGGGACCCGCCCGACGAGGACCTCGCCGCCTACACCTCCCGGGCGATCTCCAGTGCTCCGTACCGCTATCAGGCGCGCTTTACCATGCACGCCCCGGCGGAGGTCGTGACCGGGCACATGCCGCCGACGGTGGGGACGGTGGAGCCCGTCGACACGGAGACCTGCGTCCTGCTGTGCGGTGCGAACAACCTCGACGAGATCGTCGTGTGGGTTGCCCTGATGGACATCGGGTTCGAAGTGCATGACCCGCCGGGGTTGGTCGAGCGGATCGCCGTCATGGCCGACCGTCTCCGGGCAGGATCAGCAACCACGGGGCGGTGATGGTCGACTAGAGACGGGCGCTGACCGCCTCGGGCCGCACGCTGGAGGCCCGTCCCCGGTCGCCCATGCAAGCGCCGAGGCCCTCCCCCAGTGATCAGAGCGTCCCGACACCCCAGTCCTCAGCACCAAACATCTATTCCTTCGGTTCCAGTGCACGCTCAACCGCTTCCATGATCGCCGGCCAGGGAGTTCCCTGCGCCGACACCGATATCCCCGTTACGAGGGAGGGGCGGCGCATCCCCCGCCGCCCCTCCCTGATTCGGCCGATGCCTACCGCAGCCCGACGTTCACCCAGTAGGTCTGCCCGTCGTCCAGGCTGACGCCCACGCGCCAGTAGCTGCCGGCCTGGCTGGGGCTGGTGTTCCAGTTGTAGATGTACTGCCCGCCGTCCCACCGATACGTTCCCGCGGCGTCCCCCGTCGAGGTGTAGGCCGACTCGTTGACGGCAGCCGCCGTGCTGCTGCCCCTGACCGGGGTCAGCCACTTCGGTGCGGTGGCTGCCTGGACCACCTGGCCGGCGGCGTTCTTCAGCTGGAACTTCATCGGGACGGTCTGCCCCGCCTTGAAGACGCTCGTGGCCAGACCCGTCTGGTGGGCGGTGTCGTTCACCGGCTGCAGGAAAAGCGTCGTGCCGTAGCCGTAAACGACCCGGTACGTGGCGCTGGCGGTGGCCACGTTTCCGGCCCTGTCGGTGGCGGTCGCGGTATAGGTGAACGTACCGACCCCGTTCGCCCCGCCGCTGAGCGTGCCGGTCGCCGGGGCGGCCAGGCCGCTGGTGGCGTCCGTTGCGCTCGCCGTGGGCGCAGGAACCGCGCCGACGGTGTACGTGGCGCCGTCCTGCACGCCACCGATCGTTGCCACCGGCGGAACCGTGTCGACGTTGGCGGTCACGGTAGTGGTTCCCCGGTTCCCGGCATTGTCGACCGCGGTGCCGGTCACGCTGTTACCACCCTGCGCTGCGAGCGTGGCGCCCGGCTGGCAGCTGGCGATCCCGCTGACCGCGTCCCTGCAGTCGAACTCGACGGTCACCGGTTGGTTGTACCAGCCGTTGGCGTTCGGACCGGTCGTCGGCTTGCCCGTGATCGTCGGCGGGGTCCGGTCGACCAGAACGGTTACCGTGCTGGCGGTCTCGGTGTTCCCGGCGTTGTCGACGCTCCAGTAGCCCACCTTGTGGACGCCCTCGGTACCGACCGTGAGCGTGCTGCCGGCCTGCGTGGCGCCAGCGTCGACGCTGTAGTACGTGCCGGCCACGCCGGACAGGTTGTCGGTCGCCGTGAGCCTGACCGTGACGGCCGTGCTCTGCCATCCGCCGGGAGCGCTGGCCGTGGTCCTCGGGTCGGTCCGGTCGATCTTGACTCCGGCGACCGTGGCGCTCCTGAGGTTGCCGGCCTTGTCGCTGACGGAGGCTCCGGTCGAGAGGTCGGCCCCCTCACCGGTGATCACCGCGTCGGCCGGGGCAGCCGTGTCGAGGCCCGAGAGGGCGTCGGCGGCGGTCCAGTGGACCGTGACATCCGCCCTGTACCAGCCGTTCCCGTTCGGGCTGGTGGTGGTCGCGCCGCTCAGCGTCGGGGCCGTCCTGTCGACGTTGATGCCCGTGATGCGGTACGGGTCGCTGACGTTGTCCGCGGCGTCGGTGGCGGTGCCGCCGGCGCTCTGGTCGGCTCCCTCGCCCAGCGTCCTACCGGCCGGGCAGGAGATCAGGCCCGACAGGCCCTCCTGGTCCGCGCAGGTGAACGTCGCCGTCACGTCGGCGTTGAACCAGCCGTTGGCGTTGGGTGCGGCCAAAAGGCTGCCCGTGACCGTCGGTCTGGTCTTGTCGACGTTCACCGTGGTCTCGTTGGTCGCGCTGTTGCCGGCCCGGTCGGTCGCCGTGCCCTGCACCTGCTGCGCCGCGCCCTCGGCCTTGGTGACCGGGTTGGTGCAGCCGGCGATGCCGGAGCCGCCGTCGGTGCAGGTGAAAGTGACGGTGACGTCGCTGTTGTTCCAGCCGCGGGAGTTCGCGGCCGGTGACTGGGTGTGGACGATCGTCGGCGCCGTCTTGTCGATCTTCACCTCCAGGTTCTTCTGCCCCTCGACGTTCCCGGCCTTGTCGACACTCCACACCTGGAGCGTGTGTACGCCCTCGCTGTCGATTGTGAGGCTGGTGCCCTGGGCGGCCGGGCTCTTGTCGAGCTGGTAGTAGGTCGCGGCCACGCCGGAGAGGTTGTCGCTCGCGGTGAGCTTCACCGTGACGGCCGTGCTGCTCCAGTCCGAGACGTCCGAGACGGTCGTCGTCGGCGCGGTCCGGTCGATCTTCACCGGCGCGCTCGTCGCCGAGGTCTCGTTGCCCGCGAGGTCGCGGACCGAGGCGGTGGCGGTGAGCCCGGTGCCTTCGCTGGCGAGCAGGCTGTCCGCGGGGGCGGCCCCGTCGATGCCCGACAGTGCGTCGTGCGCGGTCCACGCGATCGTGACGTCGCCGTCGTACCAGCCCGCCGCGTTCGGCGCCGATGTGGCGGCCCCGCTGAGGGTCGGGGCGGTCTTGTCGACGTTGATCGGCCCGACCGTGGCGGTGTCGGTGTTTCCGGCAGCGTCCGTCGCGGTTCCCGTGGCGGTCTGGCCCTTCCCCTCGCCGAGCGTGCTGGGGGACGAGCAGTCGGCGATCCCCGACAGCGCATCGGCGCAGGTGTAGCTCACGGTGACGTCGCCGGCGTACCAGCCGTGGCTGTTCGGGTCGCGGTCCGGTGCCCCGGTGACGGTGGGCTTCGCGGTGTCGATGCTCACGCCGGCGTCGTCGGTCTGCGCGTTGCCGGCGCTGTCGACGGCGGTCCCCGGAACGGCCTGGTCCTGGCCGTCGGTGCTGACCTTGACCGGCGCCGAGCAGCTCGCCACGCCGGAGAGGGCGTCGTCGCATTGGTAGGCGACGGTGACCGGCGTGTTGTTCCAGCCCTTCGCGTTCGGTTGGGGGGTCACCGTGTGCCCGATGGTCGGCTTGGTCAGGTCGATCCGCACTGTCACGCTCTGCGGCGACTCGACGTTGCCCGCCTCGTCGAGGCTCCAGTACGTCAGCGTGTGCACGCCCTCGCTGTCGATGGTGATCGTCGTGCCAACCTGCTGGGCGCCGCCGTCCACGCTGTAGTAGGTGGCGTCGACCCCGGAGAGGCCGTCCGCGGCGTCCAGGCTGACCGTGACCGTGCTGTTGTTCCAGCCTGCCGGCGCGTCGGCGCCGGTGGTCGGTGGAGTGCGGTCGATGTTGACCGCCACGCTGTCGGCCGTGGTGCTGTTGCCGGCCCGGTCGAACACCGTGGCGGTGTCCGTCAGGCCGCGGCCCTCGCCCGTGACGGTGCTGTCGGCGGGGGTGGCGACGACGCCGGAGCGGTCGTCGTCCGCGACCCAACCGATCGTGACGTCGCCCCTGTACCAGCCGTTCGCGTTCGGCGCGGTGGTGGGCCGGCCGGTCAGCGTTGGCGCGGTCTTGTCCACGTTGATCCCGTCCACGGTGGCGGAGGAAGAGTTGCCGGCCGCGTCGACGGCCGTACCGGTGACGGACTGGTCGCTGCCCTCGCCGAGGGTCCGGTCGGGCGTGACCGAGTCGATCCCGGAGAGCGCGTCGGTGCCGACGAAGTGCACGGTGACGTCGGTGTTGTTCCAGCCGTCGGCGTTGGCGGCCGGCGTGCGGCTGCCGGTGATCGACGGCTCGGTCCGGTCGAGGTTCACCGTGGCGAGGTCGGTCGCGGAGTTGCCGGCGTTGTCCCTCGCGGTGCCGGTGACGGCCTGACCGGCGCCCTCGGTGGTCACCGTCTGCGGCTCGGTGCAACTGGCGATGCCGGACAGCGTCGCCTGGTCGTCACAGGTGAAGGTGACCGTGAGGTCGGCGTTGTTCCAGCCGTTGGCATTGGCGGCCGGGGACAGCGCGGGCGTGATCGTGGGGTTGCTCCGGTCGATCCGGACCGTGACCGTCCTGGCCTGCTCGGCGTTGCCCGCCTTGTCGACCGAGGAGTAGGCGACCGCGTGCGTGCCTTCGCTCGTCAGGGTGACCTCGGTGCCGATCCGGTCGTCGCCGCCGTCGACGCTGTAGTGCGTGACGTCGACGCCGGAGAGCGCGTCGTGCCCGCTCAGGGTGACCTCGACGCTGCCGTTGACCCAGCCGCTCGGGGCGGAGGCGTCCGTGGTCGGCGCGGTCCGGTCGATCCGGACCGGCTCGCTCGTTGCAGACGTGGTGTTGCCCGCCTTGTCGGTCACGAACGCCGAGACGGTCTGGCCCTCGCCCTCGGCGGACAGGACGGAGTCGGCCGGTGCCGGCCCGGCGAGGCCGGACAGATCGTCGGCGGCCGCCCAGACCTCGGTGACGTCAGTGTTGTACCAACCGTTCGCGTTCGGGCCGGTGGTCGGGGCGGCGCTCAGGCTCGGCGCGGTCTTGTCGACGTTGATGCCGCTCACCGTCGCGCTCGCGGTGTTGCCCGCGGCGTCGGTGGCCGAACCGCTGACGCTCTGGTCGGCGCCCTCACCCAGATGCTGGGGACCCGTAACGGAGTCCACACCGGACAGGCCGTCCGTCGCCTGGAACGAGACGGTGACGTCGTCGTCGTACCAGCCGTTGGCGTTCGCCGCCCGGTCCGGAGCGCCGCTGATGTTGGGGGCGGTCTTGTCGATGTTGACCGTCGCCGCGCCGTGCACGCTGTTCCCGGCGTTGTCCGTCGCCGTGCCGGTGACCTGCTGAGCCTTGCCCTCGGTGGTCACCGTCTGCGGAGCGCTGCAGGACGCGAGCCCGGAGAGGGTGGCCTGGTCCTGGCAGGCGAACGACACCGTGACGTCGCTGTTGTTCCAGCCGTTGGCGTTCTGCGCCGGTGTCTGGCTCGTCGTGATGCCGGGCGAGGAGATGTCGACCCGCACTGTGAAGGTCTGTGCTACCTCGGTGTTGCCGGCGTTGTCGACCGACCAGTACCGCACGGTGTGGACGCCCTCGGCGCCGAGCGTGACGGAGTTGCCCTTGGTGGGAGCGGTCGCCCCGTCGACGGCGTAGTACGTGCTGTCAACGTCGGACAGGTTGTCGTGCGCGGCCAGACCGACGGTCACCGCCGAGTTCGCCCACCCGGTCGGGACGTTCGTCGCCGACGTGGTCGGCACGGTCCGGTCGATCTTGACGCCGCTGACCGTCGCGGTCGCCGTGTGACCCGCCCTGTCGCTGACCGAGGCGGAGGCGGAGAGGTTGCCACCTTCGCCGGTGATCACCGAGTCGGCCGGGCAGGCGACGACGCCCGACAGGTTGTCGGCGCAGCTCCAGTGGACCGTGACGTCGCCGGTGAACCAGCCGTTCGCGTTCGGCGTGCCCACGACGGCGCCCGTGATCGTCGGGGCCGTCGTGTCGACGTCGACGACCGGCGTGGTGACCGACGCGCTGTTACCGGCTGCGTCGGTGGCGGTCGCCGTGTCGGTCTGGTGGGCACCCTCGCCGAAAAGGTGGGCCGTGTCCTGCGTCTTCACGCCGGACAGCGCGTCGGTGGCCGTGTAGGTGGCCGTGAAGGCGTTGCCGTACCAGCCGTAGCCGTTCGGGGCGGGCAGCGCGTCGACGGTGATGACCGGCTTGGTCTTGTCGATGCTCACCGACGCCGGGTCGGTGGCGATGTTGCCGGCCGTGTCCGTGGCGATGCCGGTGACGGTCTGGCCGCGGCCCTCGATCGTGACCGTCTGCGGCGCGGTGCAGCCCGCCACGCCGGACAGCGCGTCGGAGCAGGTGAACGTGACGGTGACGTCGGTGTTGTTCCAGCCGTCTGCGTTGGCTGCCGGCGACTGGGTGTGGCCGATCGTCGGCGAGGTCTTGTCGATGCCGAAGCTGACCGTGCGCGGGGCCTCGGTGTTTCCGGCGAGGTCGAGGCTCCAGACCTTCAGCGTGTGGTTGCCCTCGGTAGCCACCGCGACACTGGTGCCGGCGGTCTGCGCGCCGCCGTCGAGCTGGTAGTAGGTCTTGTCGACGCCGGAGAGACCGTCGTTGGCGACCAGCGTCAGGGTGACGTCGCTTCGGTTCCAGGCCGGGGGCGCGGTGACGGTGGTGACGGGCGCGGTCCGATCGATCTTCACCGCGGGGGTGCTGGTGGCGTTCGCGGTCAGCCCTGCGTTGTTCGTGACGCTCGTGCTGGCGGTGAGCGCGGTGCCCTCGCCGCCGATCGTGCTGTCGGCGGGCGCGGCGACGATCCCGCTCTCGGCGTCCGCGGCCGTCCAGTGGACCGTGACGTCGCCCTTGTACCAGCCGCTTACGTTGGGTGAGGTCGTCGGCGCGCCGGACAGGCTGGGGGCGGTCTTGTCGATCTTGACAGCGATCGGGCCGCTGGTGGCGCTGTTATCGGCGTTGTCGACCGCCGTGCCCGTGATCGAGCCGCTGGCGTTGAAGTTCTGCGACGGGGTGCACGACTTGATCCCGGACCCGGGAGCCTGGTCCGTGCAGCTGAAGCTGACCGTGACGTCGGTGCTGTTCCAGCCGTTCGCGTTCGCGGCGGGCGTCCGGCTCGGGGTGATCGTCGGGGCCACCTTGTCGAGCCGGACGTGCGTGGTGGCGCTGCCGGAGTTGCCGAGCCGGTCCGCGGCGATCGAGGTGTAGTCCTGGTCGACGTAGTTGGCGGTCGCGCTTGCGGAGGCGGGCGTCGGGCCGCTCAAGACGCCGGACCCGGCGTCGGTCGCCGACCAGGTCACGGACACGTCGCTCTTGTTCCAGCCGGCCGCGTTCGGCGCCGGGGTCGCCGTCGCGCTGACGACCGGGCCGGTGTTGTCCAAGACGTACGACGCCGTCGCGGTGGCGACCTTCTGCGCGCAGGTGCTGCCGTTGTTGAGCTTCTCACCCGCCGTGACGGTGTAGCTCACCAGCCCGTTGCCGGCCGGCGCGGCCCCGGTGAAGATCCACGACGTCTTGGGCGTGTTGGACGACTGGATCGCCGCGAATCCGCCGACGTCCACGCATCGTGCGTCCGTGTCCGTGGTGACGGTGAGCGTCAGCGCGCCCCCTTGCCTGGCGTACACGGTCCCACCCACGGTCACGGTCCCGGAGCCGGATCCGGTGAACACGGCGGAACTCACGCTTGTCGCATAGGCGGAGGGCACGAAGATCAGAGCCGACGCAAGCAGAGCCGTCACCAGGATGAATTGGATCAACCGCGGCGGCGTCCGCCAGGCGTGCACCATGGCACCGGACGACGGTGTGGACATCGAGCTTTCCTCTCCTTGGACGACGCTCACCTGATGGCTACGAACCGTCGCGCGGCCTGCCGGACCCGGTGTACTGACGATCACGGTAGGTCACTGTGAGTGCGTGCAGGAATGTGCGAGAGATAGGTGCAGCCATTCGGCCGCTCGCAGAGAGCTACGACGAGGCGCCTTCCGCCCATTCATTCCGTTGTAGCCGTCAACGCCTGATACGTCCGTGGCTGCCCCGGGAGGTCCGCCAGTCCGGGCGGGCGGCGTGGCCCAGATCGTGGTTGTCCCGGACGATGTGGCGGCCTCCGTCGGGCAGCACGCCCACGCCGGCGAGCTCGTCCTGCGTGCCGACGCGCAGGTAGGTCTTCACCTAGACCGGCGCACCGACGCAGTCCCCGGCCTTCGTCGTCTGCTCCGCCAAGGCCGGGACCGGATCGCGAGCGTGTCCGGGGTGCTGGGCCGGACGGTCAGCCGGATCCTGACCCGGCACGACCTGTTCGCGCTGGTTGCCTGCGACCCGGTGACCGGACTGCCGACCCGGGCCGCCAGGTCCACAGCGCACCGGTACGAACGGGACCGGCCCGGCGACAGCCGGGAACAGTCGTCGACGGCGGCGTGGACGTAGTCGTAGCCGATGCCTCTGCCCCTGACCTGCTCGCTGGCGTCCGTGGACCCCGCCAGGCGCCGACGTCGGGGATCCGACCGAGCTTCTTGACGTCGAGGTGCGCCTTCAACTGCATCCCATTCGGCCGACTTCGCCGCAGCTGTCGCCGCGATCTCGGCCACACCGCCGGATCAAGCCGCCCTGCCCCTGGCAGAACACCTGCGATGACAACCATGATTGCCATCGCGTCAGGCACAGGCCTAATCTCATGATTCGTCCGTTCCGGGCGTGGTGACTCCCACATCGGAACCGGGAGGCGTGATGAAGGCTCCGCCGTTCGGATACGCCCGGCCGGACACCGTCGACGAGGCCATCGGCTTGCTCGCCGAGCATGGCGAGGCCGCCAAGGTGCTGGCCGGTGGCCAGAGCCTGGTGCCACTGCTGAACTTCCGGCTCGCCCACCCCGACTACCTTGTCGACGTCAGCCGGCTGGTCGAACTGGAGTCGATCGACGCTCGCAACGGCTCCGTGGTGATCGGCGCGACCACCACGCAGCGCACGGTCGAGCGCTCCCCGGTGGTGCGCGACCTCTGTCCGCTGCTGGCGGAGGCGGTCGGCCACATCGGCCACCCGCAGACCCGGAGCCGCGGGACGATCGGCGGCAGTCTCGCGCACGCCGATCCGGTCGCCGAGTTGCCAGCGGTGGTGACCGCGCTGGGCGGCAGGCTCCGCGTGCGCGGCCCGGGCGGCGACCGCACGCTCGCCGCTGGCGAGTTCTTCGTTACTTACCTGACCACCGCGCTGCGCCCGGACGAACTCCTGACTGGTGTCGAGTTGCCGGTCTGGGAAGGCCGGGTCGGGAGCGCCTTCATCGAGGTGTGCCACCGCCCCGGCGACTTCGCACTGGTCGGGGCGGCAGCCTCGGTCACCCTCGACGCCGACGGTGCCGTTCAACGGGTCGGGCTGGCGCTCAGTGGGGTTGGCCCTGTGCCGTTCGGCGCCGGCGACCTGGTCTCCCCCGGCCTCGTCGGCGTCCAGCCCGGGCCGGACGCGCTGCAAGCCGCCGCCGACCTGGTCCGGGACGCCGTCACCCCGAGCGGCGACATTCACGCGCCCGCCGAGTACCGCACGCACCTCGCCGCGGTCCTGACCCGTCGCGCGCTCGCGCAGGCGGCGGACCGCGCGGCAGCGCGCTGAGAGAGGCCACGCCGATGGACACCGAACGCCGGATCTCTGTCTCCGTGAACGGCACGGAGCGGACCGCGACCGTGCAGGTCCGCAGGTCGCTCTCAGAGTGGCTACGGGACGACCTCTCCCTCACCGGCACCCATGTTGGCTGCGAGCAGGGCGTATGCGGATCATGCACGGTGCTGGTCGACGGCCGGGCGGTGCGCAGTTGCCTGATGTTCGCGGTCCAGGCCGACGGGTCGTCGGTCACCACGGTGGAGGGGCTCGCCGGTGACGGGGAGTTGCACCCGATCCAGGAAGCGTTCTGGGCTGAGCACGGCCTGCAGTGCGGATTCTGCACCCCGGGGCTGCTGCTCACCGCCCTCGAGTTCCTGCAGGAGAATCACGGGCCGACGGAGGACGAGATCCGGCAAGCGATCGCCGGCAACCTGTGCCGCTGCACCGGGTACCAGGGCATCGTCCGCTCGATCGCCACCGCAGACCGAACCTGGGAGCGTTGAGATGGGCGCGACGATGGTGGGTGCCCGGGTGCGCCGACGCGAGGACCGGCGACTGCTGTGCGGCCAGGGCGGCTTCGTCGACGACCTGACCCTGCCCGGGATGCTGCACCTCTCGGTGATCCGCAGCCCGTTTGGACACGCCCGGATCCGGAGCATCGACCTCAGCGGGGTCCGTTCCGCACCCGGGGTCGTGGACGCGTTCGCGCTAACCGACGCCTTCCCCGAGCCGCCCACCTTCCCGGTACTGATCCCAGTGCCGTCGCTCAAGCCGTGCCCGCAGTACCCGCTGGCCCGGGACACCGTCCGCTACGTCGGTGAACCCGTCGCCGTAGTCGTGGCGACCGACCGCGCCACAGCGGAGGACGCCGCCGAGCTGGCGGAGATCGACTACGAGCCGCTTCCGGCCGTGGTGGACTACGACGCCGCCCAGGAGCCCGGGGCCCCCCAGTTGCACGACACCGTCCCCGAG
>JBKPQU010000008.1:0-10420 GCA_046734255.1 Actinomycetota bacterium | reverse complement strand
GTCCGCGCCTGCCGGCGGCTCTCGGCCAGGGCCCGCAGCTCCCGGAACGCCAGCGTGGTGCGGACCGCCGCGGCGGCAAGCGTCGCCACCGCCAGCCCGATCGCGACGGCGTTGACATCGGTGAGGTTGCCGTAGGCCAGGATGCCGATCGCGAGTGCGACGAACAGCGTGGGCAGCACCAGCGCGCTGCGCCCCGCCAGGTCGACGGTGCGCCCGCTCCCGGACCTCTGCCAGGCGGCGGCCGCGACCACGAGGAACGCGCCCGGCCACAGGGCGTCCACCGGGGCTCCTGTGGCGTAGCTGCCGGCGGCGGTCTGCAGCAGGTAGATGCCGTCTGCGACGACCAGCACCACCAGACCCACCCCGAGCAGCGCCCACGCCCGCCCGGGCCGCCAGCCGAGCAGCGCCATCATCCCGACGACGAAGCCGATCAGGACGAGGTCCGCGAGCGGGTAGGCGAGGTTGGTGGCCACGATCTCGAACGGCCCGCCGAGGGCCGGCAGAACCACCCGCAGGATGACTGCCGCGCCCAGCGCGGAGACCCCCAGGGCGCCGGTGACGCCGTCCAGCCACAGCGCCGCACCCGCGTGCCGCAGCCGCCCCCGGGCCAGCAGCACCAGGCCAGCGTAGAAGCACGGATAGGAGAACAACCAGAACGCGTCGGCGATCGACGGGAACGGCATCGGGTCCATCCGGGAGATCACCAGATGGAAGACGGTGAGCGCGGGGAACCAGGCGAAAACGCCCAGGCTGATCACCGCCCACGCCCACCGCTCCTCGGCGACCAGCCAGGCCCGGGCCGCGCACAGCAGCGCCGCGACGAGGAACAGCTGGTTCTGCACGAGGTTCGTGGTCAGGACGGCCAGGCCGGGACCGCCGACGCCGAACACGTCATGGGCGACCAGCCATGCCTCACCCGCGGCGCCGACCGCCGCCAGGCAGGTCACGGCCCAGGGCCGGCGGTGCCGTACGCCGAGCACGGGGGATTCCGGCGCGGCCGACTGAATCGACATGCCCATCCATCGGCGTGTGGGGAGGCCGACTGAATCCTCTGGCGGCGGCCGTCCGTGCTACAGCCGCAACCCGGCGGGGCCGAGTACGAAGCATGCGGCGGCTGTCCACGCGACTGGGGACCGGGACGCGGCTCTTCGCCGCTTTCGCGGTGCTTGCCCTGCTCCCCGTGCTGGCGCTCGGGGTGATCCTCGGGGTGCAGTACCAGCAGGAGGTCCAGTTGCGCGGGGTGGCCCAGGGCCGTGCCCAGGCCGAGGTGATCGGCCGCCTGATGGGGGAGACGCTGCTGGACGGCCACGACCTGCGGTCGGGCCTCACGGCGGCCGAGCATCGGCGGGTCACCGTCTTCTCCGACCAGGAGGCCGGGGGCGGGTTCGTCCGCCGGCTGCGGCTGCACGGCACCGACCAGCACGTGATCTTCACTGACGACGGTTCCGGCACCGGTTTCAAGCCCGATGAAGAGGTCGCCGATGCCCTCGAAGGCGAGACCGTTGCCTGGATCACCCGGTTGAACACCGACGCCAACGACGTCGGGCCCGTTGGGGAACGCGTTGTCGAGGTCTACGTCCCACTGCATGCCCGCGGAACCGGCAAGATCATCGGCGTCCTCGAGATCTACCTGCCCTACGGCGCGATCGACGCGGAACTCACCGCCGGCCTGCACCGGCTCTATCTCGCCCTGGCATTCGGGCTGAGCCTCCTGTACGTCGTGCTGGCAGGCCTGGCCAGCTGGATGGCGAGGCGGCTCGGCCGCCAGACCGCGGAGTACCAGCACCTGGCGCTGCACGACCAGTTGACCGGCCTGCCCAACCGGGCGCTGTTTATGGACCGGATCGCGGCCGCGGTTGCCACGGCCCGCCGCGAGGGCGGGGGTGCGGCGGTCGTGCTGATCGACCTCGACCGGTTCAAGGAGGTCAACGACACCCTGGGCCACCAGAACGGCGATGCCCTGCTCACCTGCCTGGCCGCCCGCCTGAGCGAGACCGTCCGCGACGTCGACACGGTCGCGCGGCTCGGCGGCGACGAGTTCGGCCTGGTGCTTCCCGGGGTGAGCGAGCCGATCCAGGCGGCGTCCACGCTCGCCCGGATCCACGCGGTGATCGAGCGCGAGGTGGAGCTCGCCGGGCTCCCGCTGTCGGTCGAGGCCAGCGTGGGCGTGGCGTTCATCCCTCGGGACGGGCAGGACCCCGACGTCCTGCTCCAGCATGCCGACGTGGCCATGTACCTGGCCAAGCGGGCGCAGGTAGACGGGGTGTACTACGACCCGGCGCAGGACGACTACAACGCCGAGCGGCTGGCGCTGGTCGCCGAGCTCCGCCATGCGCTGGAGCGGGAAGAGCTCGTGCTGCACTACCAGCCGCAGGTCAGCCAGCCGGACGGCGAGGTGCACACGGTCGAGGCGCTGGTCCGCTGGCAGCACCCGACCCGCGGGCTGTTGGCGCCGGAGGACTTCGTGCCGGTGGCCGAGCACACCGGCCTGATCGATCCGCTGACCCGCTGGGTGCTGGACACCGCGCTGGCCGACCAGCGCACCTGGCGCGAGGAGATGCCCGACCTGGTCGTCGCGGTGAACATCTCGGCGCGCAGCCTGCAGCGGCAGGACTTCCCGCAGCTCGTCCTGGACGCGCTCGCCCGGGCGGACGCCGAGCCCGACGGATTGCTCCTGGAGATCACCGAGACCGCACTGGTGACGGACGCCGCGCGCGCCGCCGAGGTGCTGGACCACCTGGACGGCGCGGGTCTACGGCTCAGCCTGGACGACTTCGGCCAGGGCTACACGAGCCTCGGCCAGTTGCGGCAGCTCCCGCTCTGCGAGCTGAAGATCGACAAGTCCTTCGTGCTGAAGATGCTGGACAGCCGCAGCGACGCCGCGATCGTCCGCTCGGTCGTGGAGCTCGGGCACAACCTGGGTATGGACGTCGTCGCGGAGGGCGTGGAGTCACCGGAGGCGCTGCGCCGGCTGCGCGATATCGGCTGCGACATCACCCAGGGCTTCCTGTTCACCAGGCCGCTGCCGGTCCTGGAGCTGCGCGCCTGGCTGGCCGAGCACGCCGCCTCGCGGCGCTCGAAGGCGCCCGCCTGAACGAGCACCTCGCCCCAGCTGACCGGCCGATCGCCGCCGAAATCCGTGTGGATCCGCGGCCGCGGACCCGCGATGATCGAGTCGTGAATGTCGAGGCCATCAACATCGGTCCGTCCGACTCGCTCGCGCCGGTCGAGATGGTCACCGCGCGCGCCGGCAAGGGGCTGGAGGGCGACAGGCACTACTTCGAGGATGGAGCCAAGCCGGGCGAGGCCCTGACCCTGATCGAGGCGGAGGCGCTCACGGACGTCGGGCTCACCGGCGCTGAGTCCCGCCGCCAGGTGGTGGTGCGGGGTGTCCGGTTGAACGACCTGGTCGGCAAGCGCTTCCGGGTCGGCGAGGTGGAGTGCTTCGGCGTCGAACTCTGCGAGCCGTGCAGGCACCTGGAGGAGATGACCCGACCGGGGATCATCAAGGCGCTCGTGCATCGCGCCGGCCTCAACGCCGACATCCTGAACGACGGCCAGATCCGGGTCCACGACCCGGTGGTCATCCCCTGAGCGCTGCAGCTTCCTCCGGCCCAGGTCAGTCCCCGATCCCGGTCAGCAGCGAGCGCACCCGGCGGGAGGTCTCGGCGTCCGGAGCGGCCGCGGCCAGCGCGCTGGACGCCCGGTCGCGCAGGTCGGCCAGCTCGGGGTGCTGGACGTAGACCCGGCTGCCGTCGCGGGCGATGTCCCGATCGATGTCCAGCCGGGCGTCCAGGTAGGCGAGGTACGACGTCCGGGCCCGGTCGAGCGCGGTGTGCCAGCGCAGCGGGCGGACGGCACGGCATCCGTCGCGGGCCTGGACCATCTGCGGGGTCTCGGCCGCGGCGGCCTCGCCGACCAGCCCGAAGAGCCCGCCTCGAAGGTCGGGCGACAGGCGGAAGACAGCGGGGCGGATGTAGTCGGCCCGTGCCCAGATCCGCAACGAGACGTAGGTGGCGGCTGACTCGCCGGCCCGCACGCAGCCGGCCAGGGCGTCGAACTCGGAGACCCGGCGGGCGTGGTCGACGCTCCAGGCTCCGGCGGCGAGCAGCGCCACCACGACGAGCAGCGCCACGGTTCTGACCCGCCGACGCGGCTCGGGCTCGGCCGCGCCCTCGAGGATGTCGAGCTCCGCGCCGGTGCTGCTCACAGTGCGAGTATCCACCGCCGTTAGCGTGTGGGGGTGACGCCGAAGGATCGCTGGCTGGCCGCGGTGTGGCCGTTCGTCGAGGCCAACCTGCCGCCGACACCGGCTGACGTGATGGAGATTGGCTGCGGGCCGCTCGGGGGCTTCGTCCCCGCCCTGCTCGCGAGCGGGTACGACGCGGTGGGCGTGGATCCGGAGGCTCCTCAGGCGGCTGAGTACCGCCGGATGGAGTTCGAGCAGTACGCGCCACCGGGGGCGCTGGACGTCGTCGTGGCCTGCACGAGCTTGCACCACGTCGCTGACCTGGACGCGGCGCTGCGCCGGGTGTCCGAGATCATCGCTCCGGGCGGGCGACTGGTGGTCGTGGAGTGGGCCTGGGAGCGGTTCGACGAGGACACGGCGCGATGGTGCTTCGCCCGGCTCGCCGAGCTGGACCACGCTGCCGGCCCGCACGACCACGGTGCCGCGGGGCATTACCCCGCTGTCGAGCACGATCACGGGGACGAGGGCGGGTGGCTGCATCGGCGTCGTGACGAGTGGCAGGCATCGGGCCTGTCGTGGCATGACGCCGCCAACGCCTGGGCGGAGCAGGAGGCGATGCACACCGGCGAACAGATCCTCGCGGGACTGGACGCGCGCTTCGAGCGCGAGTCGTTGGTGCGCGGACCGCATTTCTTCGCCGACCTCGCCGACGTCACCGAGGGGGACGAGCAGGCCGCCATCGATGCCGGCCAGATCCAGGCCACCGGGATCCGCTACACGGGCCGGCCACGAAGGCGGTGAGAGCCTCCGGCGGCCTGGGGATCCGGGACGAGCGCGCCGAGGACCAGGGCGCCGTCCGCCGCGTGCACCGGCAGGCGTTCGGTGAGCCCGAGGGCACGGTCGTCGCGGACCTCGTCGAAGACCTGCGGCGTGCCATGCCGTCCGAGGGCGGGCTCTCACTGGTCGCGACCGACGGGGACGGCGCGGCGGCGCCGGTGGTGGGCCACGTGATGTTCACGCGGAACCTCCTGGATGCGCCAGCGAGGCTCGTCGATGTCCACGTGCTCAGCCCGCTCGGCGTGCTGCCGCGGTACCAGCGACGCGGTATCGCGGCGGCGCTGATCGGCGAGGGCGTGCACCTCCTGACGGATCGCGGCGTCCCCGCGGTGTTCCTGGAGGGCGACCCGGCGTTCTACCGGCGTCACGGGTTCGTGCTCGCCGGGGATCTGGGATTCCGCAAGCCGTCGCTGCGGATCCCGGACGCCGCCTTCCAGGTGCGGCTGCTGGCGGCGTACGAGACGTGGATGACCGGGACCCTGGTGTACCGGCGCGAGTTCTGGGATCACGACGTCGTCGGGCTGCGGGAGTGACTGCGGTGGCAGGGTGGTCGGATGTCCGCCGTACCGCCGGAGCGAGCAGGCCAGCCCGTACCCGAGCCTCATCGACACCGACAGACAGCCGAGTCGTTCGGCGCGGACGCCGAACGCTACGACCGCACTCGACCGCCCTACCCCGACGCACTGGTGGCCAGGATCGTCGCCGCCAGTCCCGGGCCTGAGGTCCTCGACGTCGGCTGCGGCACCGGCATCGAGGCTCGGCAGTTCCAGGCGGCGGGGTGCGCCGTGCTGGGGGTCGAGCCAGATGCGCGGATGGCCGAGTTCGCGCGGCGCAGCGGGGTCCATGTCGAGGTGGCGACGTTCGAGGCCTGGGACCCGGCCGGCCGGCAGTTCGACGCGGTCATCGCCGGTACGGCCTGGCACTGGGTGGACCCGGTCGCCGGAGCGGCCAAGGCGGCGCAGGTGCTGCGGCCCGGCGGCCGGCTCGCGCCCTTCCACCACGTGTTCCAGATGCCCCCCGAGATGATGGGAGCCCTCGCCGAGGTCTACCAGCGGGCGGTGCCGGATTCGCCGATGGACGTCCGCCGGTTGACGGGGTCCACCCTGGATGCCTACCAGCCGCTGTTCGCCACGATGGCCGACGGGATCCGAGCCGTCGGCGGGTTCACCGAACCCGAGCAGTGGCGGTTCGACTGGGAGTGCACCTACACGCGGGACGAGTGGCTCGACCAGCTACCCACCCTCGGTGGCCTCACCCAGCTCACGCCGGACACGCTGGCGACGGTGATGGAGGCTGTCGGGGCTGCGGTCTACGGGATGGGAGGCAGCTTCACCATGCCCTACACCACCGTGGCGGTCACCGCGGCGCGAACCGGCGAGGCCTGATGCGGATTCTGATCGTGACAGCGGGTTCGCGAGGTGATGTCGCGCCGTTCACGGGCTTGGGCCAGCGGCTGCAGCAGGCAGGCCACCAGGTAGCGCTGGCCGCGCACGGCCGGTTCGCCGATCTCGTGCGGGACTGCGGGCTGGAGTATCGGGCCCTTCCCGGTGATCCGGTCGAACTCGTACGCGCACGCACGGCCGCCCCTTCCCCGGAGGACGCGCGATCGGTCTTCGCCGCGTTCCTCGACGAGCTGGGTGAGGGTGTGATGGCCGCCGCGGCCGCCGGCACCGACATCCTGCTCACCGCTTTCGGCCCCGCCCCGTTGGGCCGGCTCGTCGCCGAAGGCCTCGGCATCCCGAGCCTCGGCGTCTATCTGTCTCCAGGGGTCCCCACTCGGGAGTTCCCGCCACCGGGCTGGCCCGTCACCGGGTCGCTCTCGCCCGAGGACAACATCGCCGCGGGCCGCGAGATGCTCGCCCGGACCGGCTCCCTCTACGCCGACGTTCTGCGGCGCCTGCGCGCCCGGCTCGATCTCCCCGCCGCCACCGCGGAAGCGCCGAGCCCGCCGCATGACTGGCCGATCTGCCACGGCTTCAGCCCAGCAGTGGTCCCCCGACCCGCCGACTGGCCCGCGACGGTGCACGTGACCGGATACTGGTGGCCGGCCAGACCGCCGGAATGGCAGCCCCCGGATCTGCTGGTCGACTTCCTGGGGGCCGGTCCCCCTCCGGTGTTCGTCGGGTTCGGCAGCATGACCCCCACCGACGAGCGGCTCCATGACGTCGTCGCGGTCGCCGTCAAACGTGCCGGCGTGCGCGCCGTCGTCCAGTCAGGCTGGGCTGAACTCGCACCCGCCGGTGACGACATCCTGCTCGTCGGTGACCTCCCGCACGACTGGTTGTTTCCCCGGACGGCTGCCGTGGTCCACCACGCCGGAGCAGGCACCACCGGGGCCGGGCTGCGCGCGGGAGTACCAGCGGTCCCGGTGCCCGTCCTGGTCGACCAGCCCTTCTGGGCGGACAGGCTGCACCGCCTCGGCGTGGCGCCGCGCCCACTGCCACTGCACGAGCTGACCGCCGACACCCTGACCGACGCGCTGCGGTCCTGCCTCGACCGATCGACCTATCGCGACCGCGCCACCGAACTCGCTCACCGGGTCCGTGCCGACGACGGCCCCGCTGTCGTGCTCTCGCTCATCGCCTCTGACCTGCAGTGATGACACCGGCGTCCCGTGCAGGGGGTCTACGCCGGGCGGTGCGAGCGCGCGCGCGGCGGCAGAAGCGTACGTGCCGTGTGACTCAGAGTTGGATGGTGATGACTGCGTCACCCAGCAGTCCCAATCCGCCGGCGCAGGGTGGCTGGGTGTATGTCGGGGGACGAGCGCAGGCGGGCATCGTGATCTCGAGGTCGACCACTCCGGGGGTGACCGCCTGGAAGGTGGTGCTCGACCCGGGCTTGGCCCTTTTCAGGGTCTTGTTCTGGGGGGACGCGCTCACCGACGCGGCGCAGTTGCCCGTTGCACGCAGGTGGATCGTGTCGCCGACGCGCACGGTAAGGCTCAGTGGCGTGCTGCGGTCAAAGGGAACGAGGGCGCTGCGATGTCCGACCTCGAGGAACGCGCGAGGGCGTTCGCATCGGTTCCCGCTCGACGTGGCCACGGCGAACGATTCCGTGATAGCCGCCGGCGGCGCCTTGGCATCGCCTGAGGTGCAACCGGCGAGAAGGAGGGCCAGCAGCGCCGCTGTGAGGTACTTGCTCATCGCCGCCTCCCAGACCTCATCCCTCCCGATGTGACGCGCTGACGAGCCCGGCGGGTTCCTGTTCCGTGGAAGCAGTCCAGGCATCGAATAGCTATCCGGGTTGGGCCATCACACTCGATCCGCCTGCCATCGACCCGACATCCGCACATCGGCACGACTGCCCGACCCGCGGCACGAGCGGTCGCCTGCCGGGCCTTCTACCATCTGTGGGTGCAGACGCCGCCCTCCGCCGGGTGTAACGAGCTCGGGCAGCCGATCGGGCAGGCGCTACCCGGTTGGAGCACCCGCCCTGCCCCGCCTGAGACGCCGATGATCGGCCGGTTTTGCCAGCTGGAGCGACTCGACTCCGAGCGGCACGGCAGGGCGCTGCATGAGGCCAACGCGCTCGACATGGAAGGTCGCAACTGGACCTACCTCCCGTACGGGCCGTTTGGCAGCAAACGGGCCTTCCGGGCCTGGGTCGAGGGGGTCGCCCCGGGCCAGGATCCGCAATTCTGGGCCGTGGTGACTCCGGCCGGTAATGCGGTCGGGGTGGCGAGCTTCCTGCGCGCCGACCGGGCGAACGGAGTGATCGAGGTCGGGCACATCAACTTCTCGCCCGCGCTGCAACGCACCTCTGCCTCCACCGAGGCGATGTACTTGATGATGAGACGGGTCCTCGAGGAACTGGGGTACCGGCGCTACGAGTGGAAGTGCGACTCGTTGAACGCGCCGTCCCGCGCGGCTGCTGAGCGCTTGGGGTTCCGGTACGAGGGCACGTTCCGGCAGGCGGTCGTCGTGAAGGGCCGCAACCGCGACACCGCCTGGTTCTCGGTGATCGACACGGAGTGGCCCGCGCTGTCCGCCGCCTTCACCTCTTGGCTCGACCCGAACAACTTCGACGCCCAAGGGCGCCAACGACGCGCCCTTGCCGACCTCCGCCATGCCGGCTAACAGCCGCTCGCACCCATGGAGTGGTCGGACGCTTGACGTCATCCATCCAACTCAGCGATTGCGGGTTCAAGGATCTGGCGACCGACCCGGAGATGGTCTTCCCGCTCATTCGTGTAGTAGGCGTACTCCAGATCACTCGCTGCTGTTCGGAGCAACTGAGGCAGTGGCGCGCTGGCGTTGTCAAGCGCATCGGATGCTTGCATGGCGAGCTGGCGACCCGTGCTGGTCTGCTTGAGTAGGGGTGTGACGTCGGTCTGCACCCTGGTTGTGTGTGGCGCACCTCTGGCTTCACGCGCTGGAGACATCGTTGCCGCGTTGGAAGGCGCAGGTTGGTCCGTACAGGTGGTGGCGACACCATCGGCAAGCGCATGGGTGGATGAAGCGAGCCTCCTGGGTGGCAGCTCGACGCAGAGCGAACACCGAAGGCCGGAAGAGGCGAAGCGTGGGGACCACCCGGACGCAGTTGTGGTGGCCCCGATTACCTTCAACACGGTGGGCAAGATCGCTGCAGGTATCGCCGACACGTACGCCCATGGCGTGCTCTGCGAGGCTCTTGGCGAGGGCCTGCCGATCATCGCGGTCCCGATGGTGAATAACCGGCTTTGGGGACATCCCGCCTGGGCGCGGCACCTGGGCGACTTGGCCCGCGCTGGTGTTCGGATGGTTGACGTTCAGACGGGGGAGCCGCACCTGAAGCCGGTGTCTGGGACGGGACCCGACGTCGTCGAACGATTTGATCCCGACTGGATCGTTGCTGCCCTTGCCGCAGCGGTCGCAGACAAGTCCTAGATCGACACCCGCGACCCGCACTATGGTGCGGGTCGCATTCTTGTGCGGGGTCTTTGTCCTGATCTGACACACGCTCCTCCCGCGGCAATACGTCCACGGCGCGGTGTCGGGTGGATGGCGTCGAGGCGAAGACGGAGCGGGATGGCCGTCCGGGTGCTGGATAAGGCGTCGGGGTTGCAGAAGTTCGTGGTGCACCTGTCGGTGCACGATGGGCTCGGGTGCGTCCGGATCAGTGGACGGTGACGGTGGCTGGTGAGCCCAAGATCTCCGTCGACTCCTACGTGGCGACGGGGGAACCGCGCCCGGGCTGGCGGCGTCCTAATGAGTGCGGCGTGGTCGCTCGCCCCCGAACGAGTCTCCGGCACGGGATCCTGCTCGGGGGCGGGCGTCGACGCCGCACGACTATCCGCACCCGCGACCCGCACCTTGACCGAGCCAGGGGTGCTTGGGTGAGGGCCGGTGCGTTGAAGCGCTGGTTCACCATCGCGAGGAACAGGACCAGGTGCGGGCGCGAGCCGGCCCCCGGTGG
>JBKPQU010000007.1:0-7795 GCA_046734255.1 Actinomycetota bacterium | reverse complement strand
GGGCATGCTCCCGCGGATCGCCGAGGCCGCGCGCACCGGTGAGGGCCTGGGCTGGGCGGAGTACGGCCCGGACATGCTGGAGGGGCAGGCCGAGTCGAACCGCAACGCGTTCCTCGCCGACCTGCCCACCTGGATCGCCGCGATGCCGGACGTCGAGACCCGGTTGCACGCCGGACCGTCCCGGATCGCCGACATCGGCTGCGGCGCCGCCTGGTCCTCGATCGGCCTGGCCCGTGCCTACCCGGGCGCCGTCGTCGACGCCTACGACATCAACCCGGCCAGCGTGGACATGGCCCGGCGCAACGTCGTCGACACCGGGCTGGCCGGCCGTGTGCACGTCGTCCTGGCGGACGCGGCCGACCTGGCCACCGCCGCGGACGCCGGGCCGTACGACCTGCTGACGGCGTTCGAGTGCCTGCACGACCTGCCCGACCCGGTCGGCGTCCTGGCGGCGATGCGCGCGATGGCCGGGCCGCATGCGGCGGTGCTGGTCGCGGACGAGGCGGTGCGCGAGCGCTTCAGCGCACCCGCGGGCCGGCTGGAGCGCCTGATGTACGGGATCAGCCTGCTCGTCTGCCTGCCCGACTCGATGAGCACCAACCCGTCGGTCGCCACCGGAACCGTGATGCGCCCGCCCGTCCTGCGCCGCTACGCCGAGCAGGCCGGGTACGCCTCCGTCGAGGTGCTCGACGTCGAGCACGACACGTGGCGCTTCTACCGCCTGAACCCATGACCCGACTCCAGCCATGACCCGACCCCGCACCCGGGCCGCGCCGGGCGCGGGGGAATCCCTTGCGGGACGGGCCGACGAAGGGATAAATTCATCACATGATGAAAACGGACTCGGCGACGATCGCCGTGCGCGATCTGCGCGTGATCCGCGCCGGTCGCACGGTGATCCCGGGGCTGACCCTGCAGGTCCCCCGGGGGCAGGTGGTGGGCCTGCTCGGCCCCAGCGGGTGTGGCAAGACCACGCTGATGCGCTGCATCGTCGGCGTCCAGAAGATCGCTGGCGGGACGGTCGAGGTGCTCGACCTGCCGGCCGGCAGCAAGCCGCTGCGCGACCAGGTCGGCTACCTCACCCAGACGCCGAGCGTGTACCCGGACCTGACGATCGCGGAGAACCTCCGCTACTTCGCCGCGGTGCTCGGGGTTCCGCGGGGGCGGCTGGGCGAGGAGGTGGCCCGGGTGCTCCAGCTGGTCGACCTCAGCGAGTACGCCGGGCAGCGGGTCGCCGCGCTGTCCGGCGGGCAGGAGTCGCGGGTCTCGCTCGCCGTGGCCCTCCTGGGCACGCCGGAGGTGCTCGTGCTCGACGAGCCGACGGTCGGGCTGGACCCGGTGCTCCGCCGTGACCTCTGGAACCTGTTCCGGCGCCTCGCCGCGACCGGGGTGACGCTGCTGGTGTCCAGCCACGTGATGGACGAGGCGATCCGCTGCGACCGGCTGCTGCTGATGCGCGAGGGCCTGATGCTCGCCGACGACACGCTGGACGGCGTGCTGGCCGCCACCGGCGAGCCGGACATCGAGGCGGCGTTCCTCGCCCTGGTCGACCGGGCCGCCGGTCGCATCCCGGACCCCGGCCACTCCGCGGAGGTGGGCTCATGAGCGCGCGACTGACCCTGGCCACGGCGGGCCGGGTGCTGCGCCAGGTGGGGCACGACCACCGCACGGTCGGGCTGCTGCTCGTCGTCCCGTGCGTGCTCCTCGGCCTGCTCGCCTGGATCTTCAACAACACCCCGGTGTTCGACGCGCTCGGCGCGCCGCTGCTGGGCATCTTCCCGTTCGTCGTGATGTTCCTGGTGACCAGCGTCACGACGCTGCGCGAGCGGCAGTCCGGGACGCTCGAGCGCCTGCTCACGATGCCGCTGGGCAAGGCCGACCTGGTCGGCGGGTACGCGATCGCGTTCGGCCTCCTGGCCGCCGTCCAGGCGCTGGTCGCCACCGGCTTCTCGGTGTGGGTGCTCGGCCTGCAGGTCACCGGGCCGGCCTGGCAGCTGGTCGTGGTCGCCGTGGTCGTCGCGGTGCTCGGCAGCACCCTCGGGATCTTCGTCAGCGCCTTCGCCGCCAACGAGTTCCAGGCCGTCCAGTTCATGCCCGCGTTCGTGCTGCCGCAGTTCCTGCTGTGCGGGCTGCTGGTCCCGCGCGACAGCCTCCCGCCGTTCCTCAAGACCGTTTCCGACCTGTTGCCGCTGTCCTACGCCACCGACGCGATGCGTTCGATCAGCACGCAGGTCGCCGGCAGCGGCGACGTGGCCCAGGACGTGCTGATCGTGCTCGCCTTCGCGCTGGGCGCGGTCGTGCTCGGCGCGGCGACGCTGCGGCGCCGTACCGAGTGAGGCCGACCGCCGCGGCGTAGCCTGGACGCCGTGTTACGGGAGATCCTGCTGCGTGCCTCGGACAGCCCCCGGGTGCAGCATCTGGTCGAGACCACGCCCGGCTCGCGCACCGTCGTCCGCCGGTTCGTCGCGGGCGCCGCGGCCGAGGACGCCGTGCGCGCGACCAGGCGCCTCGAGGACGCCGGGCTGACGGTCACGCTGGACCACCTCGGGGAGGACACCACCGACCCCGGGCAGGCCCGCGCCGTCCGCGACGCCTACCTGGACCTGATCGCCCGGCTCGAGCGGGAGGGGCTGAGCCAGGGCGGGCATGCCGAGGCCTCGCTGAAGCTGTCGGCGATCGGCCAGGCGCTCGGCGGCGACGGGGAGAAGATCGCGCTGGAGTACGCCCGCGAGATCTGCTCCGCCGCCCAGGCGGCCGGCACGACGGTGACCCTGGACATGGAGGACCACACCACCACCGACTCCACCCTGGGCATCCTGCGGGACCTGCGCGGCGACTTCCCGACCACCGGCGCGGTGGTCCAGGCGTACCTGCACCGGACCGAGGGCGACTGCCGCGATCTCGCCGGCGCCGGCTCCCGGGTACGGCTGTGCAAGGGCGCCTACGCCGAGCCCGCGTCGGTCGCCTACCAGGGCAAGGACGAGGTGGACCGGTCCTACGTCCGCTGCCTCAAGGTCCTGATGGCCGGGCAGGGCTACCCGATGGTCGCCACCCACGACCCCCGGCTCGTCGCCATCGCCGGGTCGCTCGCCGGGAAGAACCACCGCGCCCCGGGGTCCTACGAGTACCAGATGCTGTTCGGCGTCCGCCCGGACGAGCAGCGGCGGCTGGCCTCCGCCGGGGAGACCGTCCGGGTCTACGTCCCCTACGGCACCCAGTGGTACGGCTACCTGACCCGCCGCCTGGCGGAGCGACCGGCAAACACGATGTTCTTCCTGCGCGCGCTGGTCTCGCGCGGATGACGGAGGGAAGGCGGATGGGCGAGACCACCGGCGGCACGTCGGGCGGCACTGCGGGCGGCAAGCCCGGCGGCACCGCGGGCGGCAAGCCCGGCGGCACCGAGATGGTGGCGATCCTCGGCGCCGGCGTGATGGGCGAGACGCTGCTGTCCGGGCTGATCCGGGCGGGCCGCAGCAGCGAGGACGTCGTGATCACCGAGCGGCGGCCCGACCGGGCGGCGGAGCTGTCCCGCAAGTACGGCGTCAAGGCGGTGGAGAACGCCGAGGCGGTGGCGATCGCCGACACCGTCGTTCTGGTGGTCAAGCCGCAGGACCTGGCAGGGCTGCTGGCCGAGATCCGCGAGCACGTCCGGGCGGGGGCACTGGTCGTCTGCATCGCCGCCGGGATCACCACGAGCTTCGTCGAGCAGCGGCTGCAGGCGGGTGTGGCGGTCGTCCGGGTGATGCCGAACACCCCGGCGCTGGTCGACCAGGGGATGGCGGCGATCAGCCCGGGCAGCCACTGCGACCCCGCGCACCTGTCCCGCGCGGAGGCGCTGCTGTCGGCCACCGGGAGGGTCGTGCAGGTGCCGGAGCAGTACCAGGACGCGGTCACGGCGATCAGCGGCTCCGGGCCCGCGTACATCTTCTACGTCGTCGAGGCGATGATCGAGGCCGGCGTGCTGCTCGGGCTGCCCCGGTCGACCTCCACCGAGCTGGTCGTGCAGACCCTGTACGGCGCGGCGACCATGCTGCGGGAGACCGGCGAGCACCCGACCGTGCTGCGCGAACAGGTCTCCAGCCCGGCCGGCACGACGATGGCGGCGCTGCGCCAGCTGGACGACCACAAGGTCCGGGCCGCGTTCCTGACCGCGATGGAGGCCGCCCGCGACCGGTCCCGGGAGCTGTCCTCCGGAGAGGTGTGACGCAGCGCGGTCGGAACGCCACCCGATCTCGCTGACGGTGCCGGACACCGCCCGCCTACGCTGAGCCGCATGACGACCACCGGCACCCGGCCGCCGCTCCCCGCGAGCGCGCCCACCCCGCAGCCGGACCCCGAGGGTGCCGGGCGCACCTTCGCGCTGGACCGCGCCCACGTCTTCCACTCCTGGTCCGCCCAGGCGACGCTGAACCCGCTCGTGATCACCGGTGGCTCCGGCGCCTGGGCCTGGGACGGCGAGGGCCGGCAGTACCTGGACTTCTCCAGCCAGCTCGTCTACTCCAACCTCGGCCTGCAGCACCCCGCGATCGTGGCCGCGGTCCAGCAGCAGGCGGCCAGGCTGTGCACGGTCGCACCGCAGCACGCCAACGACGTCCGCTCGGAGGCCGCGCGGCTGATCGTCGAGCGGGCGCCGGGGGAGCGGTTCACCCACGTCTTCTTCACCAACGGCGGCGCCGACGGGATCGAGAACGCCGTGCGGATGGCCCGCCTGCACACCGGGCGGCGCAAGGTGCTGGCCCGCTACCGCAGCTACCACGGCAACACCACGACCGCGATCAACCTCACCGGCGACCCGCGGCGCTGGCCGAACGACTACGGCGCCGAGGGCATCGTGCACTTCTTCGGCCCGTTCCTGTACCGCTCGGAGTTCGGTTCCAGCACCGCCGAGGAGGAGTGCCAGCGGGCGCTGGAGCACCTGGAGCAGATCGTGCAGCTCGAGGGCCCGCCGAACATCGCCGCGATCGTGCTGGAGTCCATCCCCGGCACCGCGGGGATCATGATCCCGCCGCCGGGGTACCTGCGCGGGGTTCGGGAGATCTGCGACCGCTACGGCATCCTCTGGATCGCCGACGAGGTGATGGCCGGGTTCGGGCGGGCCGGCCGCTGGTTCGGCTGCGAGCTGGGCAACGAGATCCCGACCGGGCCGGGGACCTGGACCAGCGCGGGCGGCGCCGCTGCCGAGCCCGATCTCGTGGTCTTCGCCAAGGGCGTCAACTCCGGCTACGTCCCGCTCGGCGGTGTGATCATCTCCGCGGACGTCGTGCAGACGTTTGCCCAGCGGGCCTTCCCCGGCGGGCTGACCTACTCCGGGCACCCGCTGGCCTGCGCGGCCGCGGTGGCCACGATCGAGACGATGACCGCCGAAGCGACGGTGGCCAACGCCGACCGGCTCGGTCGCGAGGTGCTCGGCCCGGGCCTGGCGGAGATTGCCGCCCGCCGCTCGATCGTCGGCGAGGTGCGCGGCACCGGTGTCTTCTGGGCCCTGGAACTGGTGCGGGACAAGGCGACCCGGGAGCCGCTCGTGCCCTACAACGCGGCCGGGCCGGCGAACGCGCCGATGGCCACGTTCGCCGCCGCCTGCCGCCGGCTCGGGCTGCTCCCGTTCATCCACATGAGCCGCACCCACGCCGTCCCGCCGGCGAACGTCACCGACGAGGAGGCGCGCTACGGGATGGCGCTGCTCGACCAGGCGCTCGCGGAGGTCGAGTCGACTCTCTGAACCCGAGCTGTGAATTGTCTGGGCATTCGGCGCGTATCCACAGCCGGCGACGCGAATCGCCCAACGGCGGGCTACGGTGGAAGCATCCCCGGTTCGGGGGTGAGGGAGGTCGAGGAATGGCGTCGCAGCAGGCTTCCGCGATTGTCAATATGCCCCTGGATGAGGTGCAGGCTCGTCTTCGGGACGTTGAGACGTGGCCCCGGTTCCTGATCGGTCTGGAGTCGATCACTCGGCTCGCGCACGAGCGGTACCGGCTGGGCGTCCGAGAGGGCAAGCGCCAGTACGACGTCGACGTCTGCCTCTTCGCGCGTCCCCGGGAGCACCGCTTCGCCTGGCGCGCCCTGGCCAGACCTCGCTGGGACGGCGAGCTGCGGCTGTCCGCCGAGGGCGAGCGCCGCACGCGGGTCCGCCTGAGCCTCCAGGTCGAGCCGCGGGGCCGGGCGGCGGTCTGGTCCGAGATGGTCAGCGGCACGGACTCCCACGCCCTGCTCGACATGTATCGCCTCCAGGACGTCCTCGGCGCCTCCGTCACCCACGCCGACGGCAGCGAACTTCACCCGCAGGTGCCCGCGCAGGCCGCGTCCGACCGCTCGCCATCCCCCTCCAGCTGAACGCCGGCTGATAGTTGCCCCCGGACGCCGCTTTGCGCCCCCCCTTGCGCGGGAGCAAGCAACCGCGCCGGTCTCCTGGTGCAGTCCCACTAGGGTGAGCGCTTGTGAAGGTCCTGGTCGTCGGGTCCGGAGCCCGTGAGCATGCCCTGGTCCGTGCACTGACCGCAGACCCCGCGGTGGAGGCCGTGCTCGCCGCGCCCGGCAACCCCGGGATCGCGCAGGGGGCGGCCTGCCACCCGGTCGACGTCGGCGACCCGCACGCGGTGGCGGTGCTGGCGGCCGGCGTCGACGCGGATCTCGTGGTGATCGGCCCGGAGGCTCCGCTGGTCGCCGGGGTCGCGGACGCCGTCCGTGCCCAGGGGATCGCCTGCTTCGGCCCCTCCGCGGAGGCCGCGCGGCTGGAGGGCAGCAAGGCCTTCGCCAAGGAGGTCATGGCCAGCGCCGGCGTCCCGACCGCGATGGCGCACCTGGCCGGCACGCTGGACGAGGTGCGCGCGGCGCTGGACGCCTTCGGCCCGCCATACGTGGTCAAGGACGACGGCCTGGCGGCCGGCAAGGGCGTGGTGGTCACCGAGGACCGCGACGAGGCGATCGAGCACGCGGCCCGTTGTCTCGAGCGCGCCGCCGGCCGACCCTCCGAGGTCCTGGTCGAGGAATACCTGGACGGCCCCGAGGTGTCCCTGTTCTGCCTCAGCGACGGGCAGACCGTGGTGCCGCTCGCGCCCGCGCAGGACTTCAAGCGGGTCGGGGACGGCGACACGGGGCCGAACACGGGCGGGATGGGCGCCTACTCGCCGCTGCCGTGGGCTCCGCCGCGGCTGGCCGCCGGGGTCGCCGAGCGGGTGGCCCTGCCCGTCGTGACGGAGATGGCCCGGCGGGGGACGCCGTTCGCCGGGTTGCTGTACTGCGGGCTCGCGCTGACCGCCCGGGGCGTCCGGGTCGTGGAGTTCAACGCGCGCTTCGGCGACCCGGAGACGCAGGTCGTGCTGGCCCGGCTGCGCACGCCGCTCGGCGGCCTGCTGCACGCCGCGGCCACGGGCGCGCTGGACCGCGCCCCGGATCTGCGCTGGTCCGACGGCGCCCCGGTGATCACGTCCCCGAGGCGCGGCGTCGCCGGGTACCCGTCGGCCGCGACGACGACGGTGACGGCCGCGCCCGGCGCCCACTCCGGCGGCGGCTGCTCGGCGAGCGTGCCGGTCGCCGTGGCGTACAGCAGCCCGGCGAAGGGCGTTCCGCGGCGGCGCATCTCGTCGACGGTGGGCTGCGCCACATCGCGGACCACCTCGTCGACGAAACCGTCGGCCAGCCAGGGCAGCGGCGCGTAGGCGCCCATCCCTCCCGTGTTCGGTCCGGTATCGCCGTCCCCGACCCGCTTGAAGTCCTGCGCCGGCAGCAACGGGACGACCGTCGCCCCGTCGGTCAGGCAGAAAAGCGACACTTCGGGACCGTCCAGGTACCCCTCGAT
>JBKPQU010000006.1:0-5039 GCA_046734255.1 Actinomycetota bacterium | reverse complement strand
CCCGCCGCCTGGGCGTGATCCCGTACGGCCCCGGCGACTCGCTGGGATGACCGTTCCTGCATGTCCTTGCGTTGCTGTGTATAGTCATGCGTCGTGACGGTGCGTGCGGCGGTGGCCGGGGCGAGCGGGTACGCCGGCGGTGAGCTGCTGCGGCTCCTGCTGGCCCACCCCGAGATCTCGATCGGCGCGCTGACCGCTGCGAACCACGCGGGCAGCCCGCTCGGCGATGTCCACCCTCAGCTGTTGCCGCTGGCCGACCGCGTGCTCCGGCCCACCACTGCCGATGTGCTCGCCGGCCACGACGTGGTCTTCCTCGCTCTGCCGCACGGAGCCAGCGCGGCGCTGGCCGCGCAGCTGCCGGCCGACGTCGTGGTGGTCGACTGCGGCGCCGACCACCGGCTGCGCGACCCCGCGGCCTGGGCTGAGTTCTACTCCGGCGACCACCCCGGCAGCTGGCCGTACGGCCTGCCGGAACTCCCGCTGGCGGACGGCTCCCGCCAGCGCGAGGCGCTGCGCGGCGCCCGGCGGATCGCCGTCCCGGGCTGCTACCCGACCGCGATCGCGCTGGCGCTGGCGCCCGGGTTCGCCGCGGGCCTGCTCGCCTGCGAGGACGTCGTGGTGGTCGCCGCGTCCGGGACGTCGGGCGCTGGCCGCTCGACCAAGCCGCACCTGCTCGGCAGCGAGGTGATGGGCGCGATGAGCCCGTACGGCGTGGGCGGTGTGCACCGGCACACCCCGGAGATCGAGCAGGCACTGGCGGCCGCGGCCGGTGAACCGGTGCGCGTCTCGTTCACGCCCACGCTGGCCCCGATGGCCCGCGGCATCCTCGCCACCTGCACCGCCCGGCCGCGCACGCCGCCGGCCCAGGACATCGCGGCGGACCCGGCCGCCGTCCGCAAGATCTGGACCGAGGCCTACGCCGGGGAACCGTTCGTCGCCGTGCTGCCTGAGGGCCGCTGGCCGCGCACCGCGGACACCCTGGGCGCGAACACCGTGCACCTCCAGGTGGCCCTGGACACCCGGGCCGGGCGCGTCGTGGTGATCGCCGCCGAGGACAACCTGACCAAGGGCACCGCCGGTGCCGCCGTGCAGTCGGCCAACCTGGCGCTCGGGCTGCCGGAGACCCTCGGCCTGCCGGTCGCTGGGCTGGCCCCCTGAGGAGGCGGAGTGCATCTGATCCAGTATCGCCAGCCGATGGCCTGCGTGCGGCTCGAGCCGGACGAGCCGGATCCGGTGTGGGCGGAGGGTTCGCCGCTGGTCAGCATCTCGCGCAGCGCGGAGGAGCTGAGCGTGATCTGCCCGACCAGCTGCCTCCCGGACAACCTGCCGGGCCCGGTCGGCGGGCCGTTCATCGTCGTGCGGATGGCCGGTGCGCTGGAGTTCAGCCAGATCGGCGTGCTGGTCTCGCTCCTCTCGCCGCTGTCCAACGCCGGGATCCCGGTGCTCACCGTCTCCACCTACGACACCGACTGGGTGCTGATCGAGGCGTCCCGGGGG
Organism: Actinomycetota bacterium; assembly: GCA_046734255.1. GTDB lineage: Bacteria > Actinomycetota > Actinomycetes > Actinomycetales > Kineosporiaceae > JBKPQU01. The sequence continues at coordinate 3,542 of JBKPQU010000006.1, read as the reverse complement.
TCCGAGGCCGCGTCGGTGTGGCGGGCCGCCGGCTACACGGTGACCGAGGAGGCGGCCTGATGCCCGGCGGCGGAGACCCTGCCTGCGCGGGAGTGACCGCGGTCGCGGGCTTCCGGGCCGCCGGTGTCGCCGCGGGGCTGAAGTCCGGTGGCGCCCTCGACGTCGCGCTGGTGGTCAACGACGGGCCGGGCGATGCCGCGGCCGCGGTGTTCACGGCCAATCGCTGCAAGGCCAACCCCGTGCTGTGGAGCGAGCGGGCGGTCGCCGACGGCCGGCTGAGGGCGGCCGTCCTGAACTCCGGCGGCGCGAACTGCTACACCGGCCCGGACGGCTTCGCCACCACCCACGCCACCGCGGAGCTGGTCGCCGAGCTGCTCGGGATCTCCGCGGTGGACGTGCTCGTCTGCTCCACGGGGCTGATCGGCCAGGACCTCGATCGCGAGCTGCTCATGGACGGGGTCAGGGACGCCTCGGCGCGGCTGTCGGAGGGCGGCGGCCCCGCCGCCGCCCGGGCCATCATGACCACCGACACCCGCCACAAGACCACGCACGTCGACGGGCCCGGCTTCGCCGTGGCGGGAATGGCCAAGGGCGCCGGGATGCTCGCGCCGGCCCTCGCCACCATGCTCGTGGTGATCACCACCGACGCCGACGTCGACGCGGCCGCCTGCGACGCGGCATTGCGGGCCGCCACCCGGGAGACGTTCGACCGGCTGGACTCCGACGGGTGCATGTCCACGAACGACACGGTGGTGCTGATGGCCAGCGGCGCATCCGGGGTGGCCCCGGAGGCAGGAGCGTTCGCCTCCGCCGTCCGGGACGCCTGCGGTGACCTCGCCCAGCAGTTGCTGGCCGACGCCGAGGGGGCCGAGCACGAGATCGCGATCGAGGTGGTCGGCGCCGCCACCGAGGACGACGCGGTCGAGGTCGGGCGGGCTGTCGCCCGCAGCAACCTGTTCAAGGCGGCGGTCTTCGGCCGGGATCCCAACTGGGGACGGATCCTCGCCGCGATCGGGACGACGTCGGCCGCCTTCGACCCCGCCGAGGTGGGGGTGGCGATGAACGGCGTGTGGCTCTACCGGGAGGGTGCGCCCGCCCGGAGTCCGGACGGGGTGGACCTGTCCGGGCGCCGGGTGGACGTGCGGGTCGACCTGTCGGCCGGCGCGGCCGGCGCCACGGTCTGGACCAACGACCTGACCACCGCCTACGTGCACGCGAACAGCGCGTATTCGACGTGAAGCAGCCCTGAGGCAGCCGTGAGGGAGATGAGCGACACGGAGCGAGCGCTCACCGCCGGGCAGAAGGCCGCGGTGCTGGTCGAGGCGCTGCCCTGGCTGCAGCGCTTCCACGGCGCCGTCGTCGTGGTCAAGTACGGCGGCAAGGCGATGGCCGACCCGGCGTTGAAGCGCGCGTTCGCCCAGGATGTCGCGTTCCTGCGCTCGGCCGGGCTCAAGCCGGTGGTCGTGCACGGCGGCGGCCCGCAGATCTCGGCGATGCTGGACCGCCTGGGGATCCCCACGCAGTTCCGCGGCGGGCTGCGGGTGACCACTCCCGAGGCGATGGACGTCGTCCGGATGGTGCTGGTCGGGCAGGTCGGCCGCGAGCTGGTCGGCCTGGTGAACGCCCACGGCACGCTCGCCGTCGGCCTGTCCGGTGAGGACGGCGGGCTGTTCCGGGCGGTCCGCCGGAGCGCGGTGGTCGACGGCGTCGAGGTGGACCTCGGGCTGGTCGGCGACGTGGTCGCGGTCGACCCGGCGGGGGTGCTCGACCTGATCGAGGCGGGGCGGGTACCGGTGGTCTCGACGGTCGCGCCGGAGGCGGGCGGGCAGGTGCTCAACGTCAACGCCGACACCGCCGCCGCGGCGCTCGCGGTCGCCCTGGGCGCGGCGAAGCTGCTCGTGCTCACCGACGTCGAGGGCCTCTACCCGGACTGGCCGGACCGCGGCCGCCTGCTCGCCGAGATCGGCGCCGACGCCCTGGAGGAGATGCTGCCCCGGCTGGAGTCGGGGATGGTCCCGAAGATGGAGGCCTGCCTGCGGGCGGTGCGCGGCGGCGTCCCCGAGGCCACCGTGATCGACGGCCGGGTGCCGCACAGCGTGCTGCTCGAGGTCTTCACGCCCGAGGGCGTCGGCACGATGGTCGTGCCGAACGGGGGTGCCTCGCTCCGGCGCGCCCTTCGGGACGACGCCGAACCGGAGGCCATCCGATGACCAGCCTCGGCGTCCTCGGAAGCGACGGCGGCTTCGCCACCCCCGCCGACGGCGGGTCGGAGCCGCTGGCCCGGCGGTACGCCGCCGCGCTGATGGGCACCTACGGCGTGCCGCAGCGGGTGCTGGTCCGCGGCGAGGGGTGCTACGTCTGGGACGCCGACGGCCGGCGCTACCTGGACCTGATGGCGGGGATCGCGGTCAACGTGCTGGGCCACGCCCACCCGTTCCTGGTCTCCGCGGTGACCGCCCAGATGGCCACGCTGGGCCACGTCTCCAACTTCTACGCCACCGGGCCGCAGGTCGCGCTCGCGGAGCGCCTGCTCGAACTGCTCGGGGCACCCGAGGGATCCCGGGTGTTCTTCTGCAACTCCGGTGCGGAGGCGAACGAGGGGGCGTTCAAGCTCGCCCGGCGCACCGGCCGGCGCGGCATGGTGGCCGCGGAGGGGGCGTTCCACGGCCGCACGCTCGGCGCGCTCGCGCTGACCCACAAGCCCGCCTACCGCGAGCCGTTCGAGCCCCTGCCCGGCGACGTCGTGCACGTGCCGTTCGGCGACGTCGCGGCGCTGGAGGCGGCGGTGGACGAGCGGGTGGCCGCGGTCGTCCTCGAGCCGGTGCAGGGGGAGGGCGGCGTGCGCCCGGCGCCGCCGGGGTACCTCCCCGCCGCGCGGGCGGCGGCGGCTTCGGCCGGCGCGCTGCTCGTGCTGGACGAGGTGCAGTGCGGGACGGGCCGGACCGGCGCGTGGTTCGCCCACCAGCAGCCGCAGATCGGCGGCGGTGTGCTCCCCGACGTCGTCACGGTGGCGAAGGGCCTCGGCGGCGGGATCCCGATCGGAGCGGTCGTGGCGCTCGGCGGGACCACCGCCGGGCTGCTCGGCCCCGGCCAGCACGGCACGACGTTCGGCGGCAACCCCGTGGCCTGCGCCGCGGGGCTGGCCACGCTGCACGTGATCGAGCGGGACGGCCTGCTCCAGAACGCCACCGAGATCGGTGCCCGGCTGCGGGCCGGCCTGGAGGGCCTGGGTCACCCCCTGGTCGCCGGCGTGCGCGGCACCGGCCTCCTGCTCGCGCTGGTCCTGCGGGAGCCGGTCGCCGGCCGGGTCGCCGAGCTGGCGCTGGAGGCCGGGTTCCTGGTCAACGCGGTCGCGCCGGACGCCGTCCGCATGGCCCCGCCGCTGATCCTCACCGCCGGGCAGGCGGACACGTTCGTCCAGGCGCTGCCCGAGATCCTCGACGGCGCCCAGAAAGGGGAGCAATCGTGACCCCCGCCGCGGCCCAGCCCGCCACCCGTGCATCCCGGCGTCCGGTGGTCCACCGCACGGCGCCGACCAAGAC
>JBKPQU010000005.1:0-5415 GCA_046734255.1 Actinomycetota bacterium | reverse complement strand
GCCCCCTGACTCGAGCAGCTCCGCCGGTGTCTTGGCACGACCCAGATCGGTGTCCAGCTGCCCGGTCTGACCTGCGGCCCGCAGCTCTTCCATGCGCTGGTCGAACTCGGCCCGGCTCACCACTTTCACATTGAACAGCATCGCCGAGTGGTACTCACCGCACAGCTCGGCGCACTTGCCCTGGAAGGTGCCCTCGCGCTGCGGGATGACCTGGAACTTGTTGGTCAGCCCCGGGATGATGTCCAGCTTGTAGAGGAACGCAGGGATCCAGAACGAGTGGATGACGTCGCGCGAGGTGAGGTCGAACTGCACCCGCTCGTTCACCGGCAGGTACAGCACGGGCAGCTTCTCCTCCACGCCCGGCTTGCCGTTGAGCTCGCCCTGGAGCCCGCTGTCCCAGACGTCGGCGTCGATGTAGTTGAAGTCCCACGACCACTGCTTGCCGACGACGTTGATCGTCAGGTCCGGCTTGTGGTCGATGGCCGCGATCGCCGCCTCGTCCCGGGCGGTGAAGTAGAAGAGGACACCGATCATCATCAACGGCAGCGCCGTGTACAGGATCTCGATCGGGAGGTTGTATCGCACCTGCACCGGCAGCGGGTCGTCGTCCCGGCGGCGGCGGTAGACCACGATGCACCAGATGGTCAGACCCCAGACCAGGACGCCGACGGCGAGCGCGGCGATCCAGGAGCCGTTCCACAGGTCAATGACCCGGCGCGTCTGGTTGGTGGTGTCCGGAGTGGACGGCAGCCAACCGGTCTTCACCTGGGTCGTGCAGCCGGACGCGAGCACCGCGACCGCTCCGGCGACCAGCACGACCAAGCCGCCGCGCCATGCGCGCCGATGCCTCTCGTCCGAATGCAAAGGTGGCCTTCCTCGCCTTGAGCCCGGCGTGGGACACCCGCCGGGCGATGCGTATCTCGGCAGCGGTGCAACCCTATCGTGGCGTTCCCGCCGGTCCCAGGGCAGGTGAGGGCCGGCCGGCGGCGTGTCAGCCGGCGACCTCACGGGCCGTCGGGGACGCCGAGCCCCGGCGGAGGACCGGCGGTCAGGGCCCGGCCCAACAGGTGCAGGTACCGCTCCCGGGACACGGCCACCGAGCCCAGGCTGGCCAGGTGTTCCGAACACCACTGGACGTCCAGCAGCCGGCGGGGCTCCGCGTCCGCGGCGAGCAGCCGGACGAGCGCGACCAGCGCGACCTTGGACGCGTCGGTCTCGTGGTGGAACATCGACTCCCCGGCGAACAGGCCGCCGACGCCGACGCCGTAGAGGCCGCCGACCAGCCGCCCGTCGTGCCAGGTCTCCACCGAGTGCGCCCAGCCGAGCGCGTGCAGGCGCCGGTAGGCCTCGGCCAGCCGGGGCGTGATCCACCGGCCCGGGCGGTGCGGGTCCGCGCAAGCCTCGACCACTTCGGCGAATGCCGTGTTCACCCGGATCTCGAACCGGCGGACGGAGCGGCGCAGCGAGCGGGAGACGCGCAGCCCATCCACCGGCAGCACGCCTCGCGGGTCCGGGGACCACCACCCGATCGGTCCCCGGCCGCTGCGTCCGAGCCCCATCGGGAACACCCCGGTGCGGTAGGCGGCCAGCAGCGTGCCCGGCTCCAGGTCGGCGCCCACACCGATGAGGTCCTCTCCGGCCACCGCCGAGGTCAGGTCGAAGGCGAAGCGGCTCGGCGGCGGCTCCCGCGGCGGGGCGAACATCCGGCGCCCGGGGTGCCCGTCAGGGGCGCGGAGCGCGCAGGTGCGGCTCGACGTCCGCCGCCGCGTCGTCCCCGTAGGTCTTGGCCAGGCGGGTGAGGAACCCCGCGGCGCTCAGCACGTACTCCTGCGTGCCCACCGTCTCGATCACGAGGGTGGCCAGCGCGCAGCCCACCTGCGCGCACCGGCCGGGCGGAAGCCCCCAGGCCAGCCCCGCGAGGTACCCGGCGCGGAAGCCGTCGCCGACCCCGGTCGGGTCGACCAGGCGCTCGGCCGGCACGACCGACACCTCGATCGGGTCGGTGTCCCGCCCCTCGACGACGACGCCGTCCTTGCCCTGGGTGGTGATCCGGGTCCCCACCCGCTTCAGCACCTCGGCCGTCGACCACCCGGTCTTGCGCTCGATCAGCGCGGCCTCGTACTCGTTGGTGAACAGGTACGCCGCGTCGTCGACGAGCTGGCGGATCTGCGGGCCCTCCGACCAGGCCAGCTGCTGGGAGGGGTCGGCGGCGAACGGGATGCCGCTGAAGCGGCACTCCTCGGTGTGCCGCAGCATGGCCTCGGGGTCGTTCGGGCTGATCACGGCGAGGTCGATGGGGCGGCGCTGGTGGATCGGGTGCAGCTCGATCTCGCGGGCTTCGGACATGGCCCCGGCGTAGAACGAGGCGATCTGCGCGTGGTCCCGGTCCGTGGTGCAGACGAACCGCGCCGTGTGCCGCAGGTCGGAGACCCGGACGCCGGCGCAGTCCACGCCGTGCCGCTCGAGCCACGACCGGTAGTCCACGAAGTCCTCGCCGACCGCCCCGACCAGCAGCGGGCGCAACCCCAGGTTGCCCAGACCGAACGCGATGTTCGCGGCCACACCGCCGCGGCGCACCTGGAGATCCTCGACCAGGAACGACAGAGCGATCTTGTCGAGCTGCTCGACGACGAGGCTGTCCGCGAACCGACCGTCGAACGTCATCAGGTGGTCGGTGGCGATGGAACCCGTGACCGCGATGTGCACGTCGAGTCACCCTATCGGCACACGACAGGACAGCGGGACAGCAGTAGGCACCCGAACACGAACAGTCAGGGCCGAGGCGGCTGCCTCAGCCCTGACTCAGGAGAACGGACCGGAGAACGCACTCAGTGGAAGCTGTCGCCGCAGGCGCAGGTGCCGCCGGCGTTGGGGTTGTCGATCGTGAACCCCTGCTTCTCGATCGTGTCCGCGAAGTCGATCACGGCACCGCCGAGGTAGGGGGCGCTCATCCGGTCGACGACCACCTCGACGCCGTCGAACTCGCGCACGAGGTCGCCGTCCAGGGTGCGCTCGTCGAAATACAGCTGGTAGACCAGCCCGGAGCAGCCACCGGGCTGGACGGCGATCCGCAGCCTCAGGTCGTCGCGACCCTCCTGCTCGAGCAGACTCTTCACCTTGGCCGCGGCCACACCGGTCAGCTCGACCCCGTGCGTCGTGCTGGTCTGGTCCTGCAGGGTCATTCGTGTCATCTCCGTTGCTGGTGGTCAGATCGTCCGGTCAGCCCGATCAGCGATCGGCGGGCCCGGAGCATTCCCCGCCCACCAGCGTACGTGGTCCGGCAGGGGACGTCACCGCGACCGGCCAGGAGCGACACGACCGGCCCCGGCCGGTCCATGATCAAGGGCTCAGCCCGCCACGGCCGGGGCCGTCCCCGCCCGGTCGGTCGCGCCGAGCGCGGCCAGCAGCAGGGCCTCGGCGAGGCAGCCGCGCTCGAACTCGCCCACGTGCAGGGACTCGTCCGGGCCGTGCGCCCGCGAGTCCGGGTCCTCGACCCCGGTGACCAGCACCGTTGCGTCCGGGTAGACCCGGGTCAGCTCGGCGATGAACGGGATCGAGCCGCCCATCCCCATGTGGACGGGCGCCGTCCCCCACGCGCGCTCCATGGCCCACCGGGATGCGTCGTAGACCGGGCCGTTCACGTCCGCGGAGAACGGGTGGCCGGCCTCCCCCAGCCGCACGTCGACCCGGGCGCCCCACGGGGCTCGGGCGGTCAGGTGGTCGCGCAGCGCGTCGAAGGCGGCGTGCGGGTCCTGGTCCGGCGCGACCCGCAGGGTGAACTTCACCCGGACGCCGGCCAGCAGCGTGTTCGAGGCGGTCGCCAGGGACGGAGCGTCGATTCCGGTGATGGTCAGCGACGGGCGGGTCCAGATCCGGGAGATGATCCGCCCGCTGCCCACCAGTTCGACCCCGTCCAGCACGCCGGCATCCGCCCGCAGGTCCGCCTCGGGGTAGTCCAGGTCGTCCGCCTCGGCCCGCACCAGCCCGGCCACGGCCAGGTTCCCCCGGTCGTCCCACAGCGTGTCCAGCAGCCGGATCGCGGCCGTCATCGCGTCGAGGACGGCGCCGCCGAACATCCCGGAGTGCACGCCGTGGTCGAGGGTGCGGACCTCGATCGTGCCGTCGATCAGACCCCGCAGGCTCGTGGTCAGCGCGGGCTGCCCCAGGCGCCAGTTGCCCGAGTCGGCGACCACGATGACGTCCGCCGCGAGGCGCTCCCGGTACTCGGCGAGGAACGCGGCGAACGTCGGCGAGCCGATCTCCTCCTCCCCCTCGACGAACAGCGTGATCGAGGCGTCCAGCTCCTCACCCAGGCACCGCAGCGCCGCGACGTGGGTCATCACCCCGGCCTTGTCGTCCGCGGCCCCGCGGCCGAACAGCCGGCCGTCCCGCTCGGTCGGCTCGAACGGCGGTGAGGCCCATGCGCGGTCCTCCCCCGGCGGCTGGACGTCGTGGTGGGCGTAGAGCAGCACGGTCGGCGCGCCCTCCCGGCCGGGCCGGTGGGCGACCACGGCCGGAGCGCTGACCACCCCGTCGGCGCCGGCGGTGAGGATCTCGACGTTCGGCATCCCCGCGCCGCGCAGGAGGTCGGCGACCGCGCGGGCGCTGTCAGCCACGTGCCGGGGATCGAAGGCGGCCGCGGAGACGCTCGGGATCCGCACCAGCGCGGCGAGATCCGCGAGCACCGAGGGCATGAGCTCCGCCATCCGGGTGCGGAGCCGTTCGACCTGCGCCTGGGAGAGGAAGGTCTCGCTCGGGGAGGTGGTCATGGGCTGAACCTAGTGCCGGTCGCCGGGCCGGCGAGCACGTACCCTGGTCGCGTGTTCGGACTGGGGAAGCGGTCGAGTACGCCGCCCGCGCCGTCCGCGCCCGACGAGCCCAAGCTGGCCGGTAAGGGGCGCCCGACGCCGACGAGGCGCGTGGCGGAGCAGCGCCACCGCACCCCGCTGATCGCCTCCGCCCGCCGCCAGACCCTCCCGAAGAGCGCGACCAAGGAGGAGCGCAAGGCGGCGAAGCAGGCCTCCCGCGAGGCGGTCCGCGCGGAGCGGCAGCGATCCCGGGCGGCGCTGTACAGCGGGGACGAGCGGTTCCTGCCCGAGCGCGACCGGGGTCCGGCCCGCCGCTACGCCCGCAACTACGTCGACGCCCGGCGCAACCCGGGCGAGTACTTCATGCCGGTGGCACTGGTCGCGGTCCTGCTGGGGCTGGTCGGCATCCCCACCGTCGTGCTGGCCTCGACGCTGACGCTCTACGCGGCGGTGGTCGTCGTCGCGACCGACTCCGTGCTGCTGCGCCGGCGCGTCAACCGGATCGTGGCCGCGAAGTTCGGGTCGCAGGAGGTCCCCAAGGTGGGCACGTACGCGATGATGCGGGCGCTGCAGATCCGCCGCAGCCGCCTGCCCCGGCCACAGGTGG
>JBKPQU010000004.1:0-6391 GCA_046734255.1 Actinomycetota bacterium | reverse complement strand
GTGCTCAGCTGGGGGCGGGCGGCCGAGGCGCGCCCCGAGCCGGGGCCGCCGGTCCCGGTCCACTACCACGTCGTCCTCCCCGGCGAGACGCTCTGGGGCATCGCCGCCGAGGAGCTGCCCGGCGTTGACCGTCGCGAGGCGGTGGCCCGCATCGTCGAGCTCAATGCGCTGGGGAGTGCGGGGGTTTCGGCCGGCCAGCGCCTGGCTGTCCCGGCTGGGTGAGGTGTGCTCGTGATGCCGCAGTGTGCAGGGATTTGTGCTCTGTGTAGCCAACAGGCAACGCATTGTGATCTGATGCCGAGACCCGCCATGCCGCGCGCCTGCTTGCGCAACCCTGCGCAGCGGCCTACGGTAGCCCTACATGTAGTAGTTACAGCGATGTAACCCGTCCACATATAGTCCTGGGGGACAGCTCAGGGAGCGGACGGCAGGACGATGGGTCGCTCGAGAGTGATCCACAGGGTGTGACCGCCGGAGCGGTGGAGAAGGGGAGGTGCCGGATGCATTGCCCGTTCTGTCGCAACGGCGACTCCCGGGTCGTGGACTCCCGCAGCACCGAGGACGGCACGGCCATCCGGCGCCGCCGACAGTGCCCGGAGTGCGGCCGCCGGTTCTCCACGCTGGAGACCGCCAGCCTGATCGTGGTCAAGCGTTCGGGGGCGACCGAACCGTTCAGCCGGGCCAAGGTGATCACGGGGGTGCGCAAGGCGTGCCAGGGTCGCCCGGTCAGCGAGGACGACCTGGCCCGGCTCGCCCAGTACGTCGAGGAGCAGATCCGGGCCACCGGCTGCGCCGAGATCGACGCCCACGAGGTCGGCCTGACGATCCTGGGCCCGCTGCGCGAGCTCGACGAGGTGGCGTTCCTCCGGTTCGCCAGCGTGTACCAGGCCTTCGAGTCCCTCGAGGACTTCCAGACCGCGATCACGTTGTTGCAGATGGAGCACGCCCAGAACAGCGGCGGCGCTCCAGGCGTCCCGTAGACACCGCCGGCGGCGGGGCTGGGGAAGGCGTCGCCGCCGGCGGTCACCACTGTCACCGTCCACCACTACCATCGGCCCGCCCGATCACGCGGGACCGGGCCGGCGGGGATCGATGCGAGGGGAAAGGCAGACATGACCGAGACTGCGTCCGGGTCGGGGGCTCGCAAGGCGAACGGGACCGCGTCGTCCCGCCGCGGGGGCCTGACGATCGAGCGCGTCTACACCACAGCCGGGGTGCACCCGTACGACGAGGTGACCTGGGAGCGTCGCGACGTCGTGCAGACCAACTGGCGCACCGGTGAGACGATCTTCGAGCAGAAGGGGGTCGAGTTCCCCGACTTCTGGAGCCTGAACGCCTCCACGATCGTCACCACCAAGTACTTCCGCGGCGCCGTCGGCACGGACTCCCGGGAGTGGAGCCTCAAGCAGCTGATCGACCGCGTGGTCGGCACCTACACCCGCGAGGGTCAGCGCCACGGGTTCTTCGCCACGCCCGAGCAGGCCGAGGTCTTCGAGCACGAGCTCACCTGGATGCTCCTGCACCAGGTGTTCAGCTTCAACTCCCCGGTCTGGTTCAACGTCGGAACCGCTGCGCCGCAACAGGTCTCGGCCTGCTTCATCCTCGCCGTCGACGACTCGATGGACTCGATCCTCAACTGGTACAAGGAGGAGGGGTTCATCTTCAAGGGGGGTTCCGGCTCCGGGGTGAACCTCTCCCGGATCCGCTCCAGCAAGGAGCTGCTGTCCAGCGGCGGCACCGCCTCCGGCCCGGTCTCGTTCATGCGTGGCGCCGACGCCTCCGCGGGCACGATCAAGTCCGGCGGCGCCACCCGCCGCGCGGCGAAGATGGTCGTCCTCGACGTCGACCACCCCGACATCGAGGAGTTCATCCAGACCAAGGCCCGCGAGGAGGACAAGATCCGCGCCCTCCGGGACGCCGGCTTCGACATGGACCTCGGCGGCCGCGACATCACCAGCGTCCAGTACCAGAACGCGAACAACTCGGTAAGGGTCAGCGACGAGTTCATGCGCGCGGTCGAGCAGGGTGCGACGTTCGGCCTGCGCGCGAGGACCAGCGGCGACGTCCTCGAGACCGTCGAGGCCAAGGCGCTGTTCGAGCAGATGGCGCAGGCCGCCTGGGAGTGCGCGGACCCGGGTCTCCAGTACGACGACACGATCAACGACTGGCACACCACCCCGGAGTCCGGCCGGATCACCGCGTCCAACCCGTGCAGCGAGTACCTCCACCTGGACAACTCCAGCTGCAACCTCGCCTCGATCAACCTGCTGAAGTTCCTCAAGGACGACGGCAGCTTCGACATCGTGCGGTTCACGAAGACGGTCGAGCTGGTGATCACCGCCATGGACATCTCGATCTCCTTCGCGGACTTCCCGACCGAGGCGATCGCGACGACGACCCGGGCGTTCCGCCAGCTCGGCATCGGGTACGCCAACCTTGGCGCGCTGCTGATGGCCTCCGGCCTCGGCTACGACTCCGACGGCGGGCGCAGCCTGGCGGCATCGATCACCTCGCTGATGACCGGGGTGGCCTACCGGCGCTCCGCCGAGCTCGCCGGCGTGGTCGGTCCGTACGACGGCTACCCGCGCAACAGCGAGGCGCACCGCCGGGTGATGCGCAAGCACGCCGCGGCCAACGACGCCATCCGCACCCTGCACACCGTCGACGCCCAGGTGCACCGCGCGGCCGTGCAGGCGTGGCAGGAGTGCCAGCGGGTCGGCGAGCGCAACGGGTGGCGCAACGCCCAGGCCAGCCTGCTCGCACCCACCGGGACGATCGGCTTCATGATGGACTGCGACACCACGGGCATCGAGCCGGACTTCTCGCTGGTCAAGTTCAAGAAGCTGGTCGGCGGCGGCTCCATGCAGATCGTCAACCAGACGATCCCGCGGGCCCTGCGCAGGCTGGGCTACGCCGAGGAGACCGTCGAGGCGATCGTCGAGTACATCGCCGAGCACGGCCACGTCGTCGATGCGCCCGGCCTCAAGCGCGAGCACTACGAGGTGTTCGACTGCGCGATGGGCGAGCGGGCGATCAAGCCGATGGGGCACGTCCGGATGATGGCGGCCACGCAGCCGTTCCTGTCCGGCGCGATCTCCAAGACCGTCAACCTGCCCGAGACGGCGACCGTGGAGGACATCCAGGACGTCTACTTCCAGGGCTGGAAGCTCGGGCTGAAGGCCCTGGCGGTCTACCGCGACAACTGCAAGGTCGGCCAGCCCCTGTCCGACGCCAAGGCGAAGAAGGGCACCGCCGAGCCGCCGGCCGAAGCGGTCCGCGTGGAGTACCGGCCGATCCGCAAGCGCCTGCCGAAGCGCCGCCCGAGCCAGACGATCTCCTTCTCGGTCGGCGGCGCCGAGGGCTACCTCACTGCGGGCTCCTACCCGGACGACGGCCTGGGGGAGATCTTCCTCAAGTTCGGCAAGCAGGGCTCGACGCTGGCCGGCATGATGGACGCCTTCTCCCTCGCGGTCTCGGTCGGCCTCCAGTACGGCGTCCCGCTGGAGACGTTCGTCACGAAGTTCACCAACCTCCGGTTCGAGCCCGCCGGCCTGACCGACGACCCGGACGTGCGGATGGCGCAGTCGATCATGGACTACGTCTTCCGCCGGCTCGCGCTGGACTTCCTCCCGTACGAGACGCGCGCGGCCAGCGGCATCCACACCGCGGAGGAGCGGGCCCGCCAGCTGGAGACCGGCTCGTACATTCCGGAGGAGGCCGACGAGGAGGGTGTGCAGGCCGAACTGCAGGCGCTGGCCCAGTCGGCGCCGAAGGAGGCGCCGAGGTCGTCGTCCCAGGCCGGCACCGAACCGGACGGCGGTGCCGATACGGGTCCCGACGAGGGCCACTCGGCTCCCGCCGACGTGCACTCCACGGTGGACCTGCTCGAGGTGCTCCAGGGCCGCACCGCGGACGCGCCGATGTGCTTCACCTGCGGCACGAAGATGCGCCCGGCGGGATCCTGTTTCGTCTGCGAGGGCTGCGGGTCGACCTCGGGCTGCAGCTGAGCCGCCCGAGGGGTCGGGTCCGCGCCGGGACGGGCGCGGACCACAGCGGGGAAGGGAGCAGGCCATGACGGCTTGCCGGCGGTGCACGGAGCTGCTGCTGCACTGTCACGGGACGCTCGTCCGGCACGGTGACGGCACTATCGAGTGCACCGAGCCGGAGTGCGGTGGCGACGCCGCGATGCACGAGTTCGCGGTCAGCTGCGAGGAGGTCCAGGCCACCTGCTGCGCCGGGACCCTCGGCAGCGGTTTCGGCGACCAGCGCCTGACCGGCTGAGGCGCTCGCCGCCCCGGGTCTGGTCGGTGGACCGGCCCGCGGCGGCGAGCGGCCACCGCCCACGCCGAGGCGGCGATCGTCGCTCCGGCCAGGACGTCGAGCAGGTAGTGGTTGGCGGTGACGACGACGGCCGCGCTCATCAGCAGCGGCGCCAGCACGGCCAGCGCGCGCAGCCACCACCGCCGGGTGGCCGTGAACAGGGCCAGCCCGATCAGCAGGTCCCACCCCACGTGCAGGCTGGGGAAGGCGGCGTACTGGTTGGTGAACGAGTGCGGCTGCAGCAGCCGGTACGCCGGCGAGTCCTCGCTGACGGTGTCCACCAGGCCGATGCCGGCCAGCCGGGGCGGCGCGACCGGGAACGTGGTGAAGCAGACCAGGCCCACCGCCCCGGACAGCAGCATCGCGTCCCGGGTCCGGGCCAGCACCGCGGGTGCGCGAAGGCCCAGCCACAGCAGCGACACGGCGATCACCGGCCAGTGACCGTAGATGTAGACCCGGTCGAAGAAGGTGCTCAGCGCGCCGTGGGGAAGGACCAGACCCTGCAGCTCCCGCTCCCTGGCCAGCCCGAGCGACTGCTCCAGCGCGATCACGTGGTGCGCGTCGTCCACCGCGATCTCGGTCCGGGCCTGGGTGTACCCGCGGATCAGGAAGTAGCCGAGGACGGCCGAGACGAGCAGCGCGGCCTGGCCGAGGACCCATCGCGCCCCGGCGCCGGAGCGTTCCCGGGCGGCGGGCAGGACGGCCTGTGTCATGCCCTCGACCCTTGTTGCGGGCGCGTGCTCGCTCCATCAGGGTGGCTGCCGGGCCCGGGCTCATGACAGCCGCAGGGCCGGGCTCAGGACAGCCGGATGGCCGAGGTGGGGCTGCCCCCCTTCAGGGCCGGACGACCGGGAGGGATCATGCCGGAGGAGCGGGTCGGGGTCGCTGTGGTCACCGGAGGGGGAAGCGGGATCGGCGCCGCGGTGGCGCTGGAGCTCGCCGCGGGCGGCTGGGCGGTGGTGCTGGCCGGACGCCGCGCCGATCGGCTGGACGCCGTGGTCGCCGACGGTGAGGGGCGTGCCGGGACGCTGACGCCGGTCGTGGCCGACGTGACCGACGAGGCGTCGGTGGCCGAGTTGTTCGTCCGTGCCATCGACCTGCACGGCCGGCTGGACCTGCTGTTCAACAACGCCGGCACGTTCGGCCCGCAGCGTGAGATCGACGAGATCTCGCTCGAGGAGTGGAACGCGGTGCTGGCGGTGAACCTGACCGGTGCCTTCCTGTGCACCCGGGAGGCGTTCCGGATCATGCGCACCCAGCAGCCGCCCGGCGGCCGGATCATCAACAACGGGTCGATCTCGGCGCACGTGCCGCGCCCGAAGGCGGTGACGTACACCACGACCAAGCACGCGATCACCGGCCTGACCAGGGCCACCGCGCTGGACGGGCGCCGGTTCGGCATCGCCTGCGGTCAGATCGACATCGGCAACGCTGCCACGGACCTCACCGAGGGGATGGCGCGCGGGGCCCTGCAGGCCGACGGAACCCTGCGGCCGGAGCCGCGGATGGATGTCGCCGACGTCGGACGCGCGGTCCGCTACATGGCCGGGCTGCCGCCCGAGGCGAACGTCGCGACGATGACGGTGATGGCCACGACGATGCCCTACCTCGGTCGGGGTTGAGTGAGCGCGTCGATCGCGGCCATCACCCGCTTGGGCGAGACGGGGGAGGACTCAGCCGCGCAGCGCGTCGATCGCGGCCATCACCCGCTTGCGCGAGACGGGATAGGCGGCGCGCAGGCTCTGCGCGAACAGGC
The DNA here is from genome assembly GCA_046734255.1 of Actinomycetota bacterium. GTDB lineage: Bacteria > Actinomycetota > Actinomycetes > Actinomycetales > Kineosporiaceae > JBKPQU01. The sequence goes on along the minus strand of JBKPQU010000004.1, from coordinate 315 downwards.
TGACCCGCAGCTCCTCGATCATCCAGCGGACGTCAACGACGTCCGGCTCGTCCCGGCGCGCGGGCGGCAGGTCCTGCAGCGTGTCGCGGTAGGCGTCCGTGACGGCCTGGACCGCGGTCAGGTTCTCGAGGTCCCGAGCGGGCCGGTCGGGCAGGCGCTCCAGCCGGTGCTGCAGCGCGCGCAGGTAGCGCACCAGGTCGGGCAGCCGGCGCGCGCCGGTCGCGGTGACGAAACCCGGGAAGACCAGCCCGTCGAGCTGCTCGCGGGCGTTGGCGAGCGAGGCGCTCAGGGCCGGGCTGGCCGTGGCCTCCAGCG
>JBKPQU010000003.1:0-13516 GCA_046734255.1 Actinomycetota bacterium | reverse complement strand
GTCCTGGCCACGGCGCGTCGCTGCGCCCGGGCGTTCATGCGGACGCCGGCGCGGGGTGGGCGTCGGCGGGGCGCTCGGCGCGGCGGACCGACAGGCCGGTCGTGACGCCGTCCGGCCCGTTCTCCACGTCGACGAGCACGGTGTCGCCGTCGTGGATGTCGCCGGACAGCATCGCCGTCGCGAGCCGGTCGCCGATCTCGCGCTGCACCAGGCGGCGCAGCGGCCGCGCGCCGTAGGCGGGGTCGTACCCGGTCAGGGCGAGCCACTCGCGGGCCGCCGGCGACACCTCGAGCACCAGGCGGCGCTCCTCCAGGCGCTTGGCCAGCATGCCGACCTGCAGCTCGACGATCTGGGACAGCTCCTCCATCCCGAGCGCGTCGAAGACCACGACGTCGTCCAGCCGGTTGAGGAACTCGGGCTTGAACGCCGCCCGGACCGCGGCCAGCACCGCCTCCTTCTTGGCGGCGTCGCTCATCGTCGGATCGACCAGGAACTGGCTGCCGAGGTTGGAGGTCAGCACGAGGATCGTGGAGCGGAAGTCCACGGTGCGACCCTGGCCGTCGGTCAGCCGCCCGTCGTCGAGCACCTGCAGGAGGACGTCGAACACCTCCGGGTGGGCCTTCTCCACCTCGTCCAGCAGGATCACGCTGTACGGGCGCCGGCGCACCGCCTCGGTCAGCTGGCCGCCCTCCTCGTAGCCGATGTAGCCGGGTGGGGCGCCCACCAGCCGCGCGACGGAGTGCTTCTCGCCGTACTCGCTCATGTCGATCCGGACCATCGCCCGCTCGTCGTCGAACAGGAAGTCCGCCAGCGCCTTGGCCAGCTCGGTCTTGCCCACCCCTGTCGGGCCGAGGAAGAGGAAGGACCCGGTCGGCCGGTCGGGGTCGGTGATCCCCGCGCGCGCCCGGCGCACCGCGGAACTCACCGTCCGGACGGCGTCCTGCTGCCCGATCAGCCGGCGCCCGATCATCTCCTCCATCCGGAGCAGCTTCTCGGTCTCGCCCTCGAGCAGGCGCCCGGCGGGGATGCCGGTCCAGGACGAGACCACGTCGGCCACGTCGTCCGGACCCACCTCGTCCTTGACCATCGGCTCGACCGCCGGCCCGGACGCCTCGGCCTCCTGCGCGACCGCGAGGTCCTTCTCGATCGTCGGAATCTCGCCGTAGAGCAGCCGGGACGCGCCCTCCAGATCACCCTCGCGCTGCATGCGCTCGGCCTGGCCGCGCAGCGCGTCCAGCCGTTCCTTGAGCTCGCCGACGCGGTTCAGCCCGGCCTTCTCCTGCTCCCAGCGGGCGGTCAGCGCGGCCAGCTGCTCGGAGCGGTCGGCGAGATCGGCGCGCAGCTTCTCCAGGCGCTCGCGCGAGACCGGGTTGTCCTCCCGGGCCAGCGCCATCTCCTCCATCTTCAGCCGGTCGACCTGGCGGCGCAGCGCGTCGATCTCCTCCGGCGAGGAATCGATCTCCATCCGCAGCCGCGACGCGGACTCGTCGACGAGGTCGATCGCCTTGTCCGGCAGCTGCCGCCCGGTGATGTAGCGGTGCGACAGCGTCGCCGCCGCCACCAGTGCGGCATCGGAGATCGCCACCTTGTGGTGCGCCTCGTAGCGCTCCTTGAGGCCGCGCAGGATGCCGATCGTGTCCTCCACGCTCGGCTCGCCGACGTAGACCTGCTGGAAGCGCCGCTCCAGCGCGGCGTCCTTCTCGATGCGCTCGCGGTACTCGTCCAGCGTGGTCGCGCCGACCATCCGCAGTTCGCCGCGGGCCAGCATCGGCTTGAGCATGTTGCCTGCGTCCATCGCGCCCTCGCCGGTGGCGCCGGCACCGACCACCGTGTGCAGCTCGTCGATGAACGTGACGACCTGGCCCTCGCTGTGCTTGATCTCCTCCAGGACGGCCTTCAGCCGCTCCTCGAACTCGCCGCGGTATTTCGCCCCGGCGACCATCGCGGCCAGGTCCAGGGCGACCAAACGCTTGCCGCGCAAGGATTCCGGGACATCGCCGGCGACGATCCGCTGCGCCAGCCCCTCGACCACCGCGGTCTTGCCGACGCCCGGCTCACCGATCAGCACGGGGTTGTTCTTCGTCCGCCGGGACAGCACCTGGATCACCCGCCGGATCTCCGCGTCGCGGCCGATCACGGGGTCCAGCCGGCCCTCGCGGGCGGCGGCGGTCAGGTCGAGGCTGTACTTGTCCAGCGCGTTGTAGGTCCCCTCCGGGTCCGGGCTGGTCACCCGGGCGTTCCCGCGGACGCCGGGCAGCGCCGCCAGCAGGGCCTTCCGGGTCGCGCCCGCACGGGCGAGCGCGGCCCCGACGCTTCCCGGGCCGCTGTCCGCGGAGGCCAGCCCGATCAGCAGGTGCTCGGTGGAGACGTACTCGTCGCCGAGCTCGCGGGCCGCCTCGCCGGCGGCGGACATCGCCTGGTACGTGCCGCGCCCGAGGGACGGCGAGCTCACCGAGGAGCCCGAGGCGGACGGCGCCGCCGCGAGCGTGCGCTCGGCGTCAGCAGCGACCGCGTCGACGTCCGCGCCGACCGCACGCAGCAGCGCGGGCGCGACCCCGTCGACCTGACCGAGCAGGGCGGCGAGCAGGTGCGCCGGCTCCACCTGGGGGTGGCCGTCGGTCGAGGCCCGGCGCACGGCCTCGGCCATCGCCTCCTGGCTGCGGGTGGTGAGCTTGAGATCCATCGGCGGTGTCCTCCGTTGACGTGCTGTTCTCTACGGAAAACGCGGTCAAAGTTGAGTCTGTTCCACTCAAGTTTCTCAGGCGTGCGGTGCGGCGGTCAGCCGCGCCTGGCGGGCCGCCAGACCACCAGGCCGCCGGACGGCGTCAGTGCGGAACGCCCGGGGCGGACGGCGACGATGTCGCCCTCGGGGCCCGCGGCGAACACTCTGGCACCCGGGGAACCACCGGGAGCCGTCTTGCGCACCCGCTCCAGCTCGGCCCGGATGCGGTCCAGCTGCTCACGCAGCCGCTCCACCTCCATGCTCAGCTCCAGGACGCGCTTGATCCCGGCGAGGTTCACCCCCTCCTCCTGGGACAGCCGCTGAACCTCGCGCAGCATCGCGACGTCCCGGGCGGAGTAGCGCCGGCCACGTCCGGCAGTTCGCCCGGGCGAGACCAGGCCGAGCCGGTCGTACTGGCGCAGGGTCTGCGGGTGCATCCCGGCCAGCTGCGCGGCCACGGAGATCACGAAGACCGGCGTGGTCTCCTCGACCTCGAACGCCGCGGACATCACCTCGACCGTGATCTCCGGCTGGTCCGACTGCTCAGCGGGCATCGCCGACCCCCGTCCGGCGGGCGCGCTCGAGCAGCTCCGCGCGAGGGTCCTCGCCCTTGGTGGCGTCCTGGAACGCCTCCAGCGCGCTGCGCGCATCGCCGTCCAGCCGTTGCGGCACCACCACCTGGATGGTGACCAGCAGGTCGCCGGTGCGCTTGGCGCTGCGCACCCCGCGGCCCTTGACCCGCAGCGTGCGTCCGGACGGCGTGCCCGGCGGCACCTTCACCCGGACCGTGGAGCCGTCGATCGTGGGCACCTCGATCTGGGTGCCGAGCACCGCCTCCGGGAACGTGACCGGGATGGTGATCTTCACGTTGTGCCCGTCGAGGGCGAACACCGGGTGCGGCTCGACCTCGACGGTGACCACGAGGTCGCCGGGATCCGCGCCGAGCACGCCCGGCCGGCCCTTTCCCGGCAGGCGCACCTTCTGCCCGTTCCGTACGCCGGCGGGGATCCGCGCGGTAATCGTGCGGACGCCGGTCTGCGGGTCGTCGACCCGCAGGTTGAGCAGCGCACCCTCGACCGCCTGGTCGAAGGTCAGCTTGGCGGAGGCGTTCAGGTTCTCGCCCCGGCGTGGGCCGCCGCCCCGCGGGGAACGGAAGCCGGCTCCGGGCGTGCGGGTGCCGAACATGCCGCCGAGCAGGTCCTCGAAGATCGGTGGCTGCTGGCCGCCGGTGCTGAACCGGACGTTGCCCGCGGGCGCCCCGCCGAAGAGGCCGCCGAAGACGTCCTCGAAACCGCCGTTCCCGCCGGGACCTCCCGCGGTGAAGCGGGCGCCGCCGCGGACCATCGCCCGGACGGCGTCGTACTGCTGGCGCTGTTCGGTGTCGGAGAGCACCGCGTAGGCCTCGCCGATCTCCTTGAACCGGCGCTCGGCTGCCGCGTCACCGGCGTTGGCGTCCGGGTGGTGCTTGCGCGCCAGCTTGCGGTACGCCTTCTTGATCGCATCCGCCGAGGCGTCCGGAGAGACGCCGAGCACGGCGTAGAAATCCTTCTCGAACCAGTCCTGGCTCGCCACCCGGCCTCCCTCCGTTCCGCTCGGTCCGGCATCGCTGTTGTGGTGTCTACGGCCCGTCCCCCGCCGGTCACGGTGGCCCGGCGGGTCGCGGGGATCACGGCGGGTCGGCGACGGCCACCCGGGCCGCCCGCAGCACCTTGTCGCTCGTGCGGTAGCCGGGCTGCAGAACCTGGATCACCGTGGGCTCGGTCGTGCCCTCGGCGAGCTCGGCCTGGGTGTGCACGAGCGCCTCGTGCATCGTGGGGTCGAAGGTCTCGCCCGGCTCGCCATAGCGGAACAGCCCGAACCGCGACAGTGTCTGCTCGAGCTTCTCCGCGATCGCGGCGAACGGGCCGCCCTCCAGCGCGCCGTGCTGCCGGGCCGCGTGGATGTCGTCCAGCACCGGAAGCAGCGCCTCGAGCACGCCCGTCACGGCCTGGCTGCGGGCCAGGTCGCGGTCGCGCTCGACCCGACGCTTGTAGTTCACGAACTCCGCCTGGAGGCGGAGCAGGTCGTCCAGCCGCTCCTGGGCCAGTGCGGCGATCTGCTCGGCCTCCTGGCCGTCCGCCGAGGTGGGCTCGCGCGGTTCGGCCAGGTGGCTGGGGTGCGCCGCACCGCCGGCGTCGGCCGGCCGCTCTTCCGGATGCCGAAGCTCACCGGTGAGCGGGTCCAGCCGCCGCCGGTCCCGGATCACCGGGCCCTCGCCGTGCTGTTCGCCCTGTTCGACGTCGGCCGTGCCGCCGGGTGAACTCCAACGGGTCGGTTCGGTCATCACCTGTCCTCTTCGACGATCTCGGCGTCCACGACGTCATCCTCGCCGACTCCGCCGGAACCGTCTGCACCGGCAGTGCTCGAGGCGCCGTCGCCCGGGACGTCATCGCCGGCGGCCGACTGGGCCGAAGCCGCCTGCTGCGCGTACAGCGAGGAGCCGAGCTCCTGGCTGACCCGGGCCAGCGTCTCGTGCTTGGCCTTCACCTCGGCGGCGTCCTCGCTGGCCAGCGCCTTCTTGAGGTCCTCGACGGCCTGCTTGACCTTCTCCTTGCCGTCGGTCGGCAGGTTCGCGTCGTTGTCCGTGAGGAACTTCTCGGTGGAGTAGACCAGCTGCTCCGCGCTGTTGCGGGTCTCCGCCTCTTCGCGCCGCACCCGGTCCTCCTCGGCGTGCGCCTCGGCGTCCCGGACCATGCGGTCGATCTCGTCCTTCGGCAGCGCGCTGCCGCCGGAGATCGTCATCGACTGCTCCTTGCCGGTGCCGCGGTCCTTCGCCGAGACGTGCACGATCCCGTTGGCGTCGATGTCGAAGGTGACCTCGATCTGCGGGATGCCGCGCGGCGCCGGGGCGATCCCGGTCAGCTCGAAGGTGCCCAGGGGCTTGTTGTCCCGGGCCAGCTCGCGCTCGCCCTGGAACACCTGGATCAGCACGCTCGGCTGGTTGTCGTCGGCGGTCGTGAAGACCTCGGACGCCTTGGTCGGGATCGCGGTGTTGCGCTGGATCAGCCTCGTCATGATCCCGCCCTTGGTCTCGATGCCCAGGGACAGCGGGGTGACGTCGATCAGCAGCACGTCCTTGCGCTCGCCCTTGAGGACGCCGGCCTGCAGCGCTGCGCCGACCGCCACGACCTCGTCGGGGTTGACGCCCTTGTTCGGCTCCTTGCCGCCGGTCAGGTCGCGGACCAGGTCGGCGACCGCGGGCATCCGGGTCGATCCGCCGACCAGCACCACGTGGTCGATGTCGGAGATCGAGATCCCGGCGTCCTTGATCACCTGGTGGAACGGCGCCTTGCACCGGTCGAGCAGGTCGGAGGTCATCTGCTGGAACTGCGCCCTGGTCAGCTTCTCGTCCAGGTGCACCGGGCCGTTCTCGGTCATCGACAGGTACTGCAGCGAGATCGTCGTGCTGGTCGCGCTGGACAGCTCCTTCTTCGCCTGCTCGGCCGCCTCACGCAGCCGCTGCATGGCGATCTTGTCCTTGGAGAGGTCGACGCCGGTGGTGTTCTTCACCGTGGTGATCAGGTGATCGACGATCCGCTGGTCCCAGTCGTCACCGCCGAGGTGGTTGTCGCCGCTGGTGGCGCGCACCTGAATGGTGGAGAAGGCGTCCTCGTCCTTGCCCACCTCGAGCAGGGACACGTCGAACGTGCCACCGCCGAGGTCGAAGACCAGGATGAGCTCGTCCTCCTTGCCCTTGTCCAGGCCGTAGGCCAGGGCCGCCGCGGTCGGCTCGTTGATGATCCGCAGCACGTTCAGCCCGGCGATCTCACCGGCCTCCTTGGTGGCCTGGCGCTGGGCGTCGTTGAAGTAGGCGGGCACGGTCACGACGGCGTCGGTGACCTTCTCGCCCAGGTACTCCTCCGCGTCCCGCTTGAGCTTCTGCAGGATGCGCGCGGAGATCTCCTGCGCGGTGTAGGTCTTGCCGTCGATCTCGACCTTCCATGCGGTGCCCATGTGCCGCTTCACCGACCGGATGGTCCGCTCGACGTTCGTCACCGCCTGGCGCTTGGCCACCTCACCGACCAGCGGCTCGCCGGACTTCGCGAACGCCACCACGGACGGCGTGGTCCGCCCGCCCTCGGCGTTCGCGATCACGGTGGGCTCGCCACCTTCGAGGACGGAGACGACGGAGTTCGTCGTACCCAGGTCGATGCCGACCGCTCGTGCCATGATTTCTACCCCTTCGCCCTGGTTGGGCTGTGCCGGACCCGGGCGGTGGTCCCGCCGGGTTGAGTCTTCCGGACTCACTTTCGGCGTCCACCAGCCTCATGTCAAGCCAGCACTAACGAAACTTGAGTCCACCTAGCTCAACTGTGGAGGTGGCCGCTCGATTCCCGTCGCGGGCCCCGATCCGCCCCGGGGCCCCGCCGCCGGCCCGCCCCTCCTATGCCCACGGCGTGACACCGTGGGCGTAGGAGTGCCGCGGTGTCACACCGCGGGCACCAGGGATGGGCGCAACTCCGCACAGTCGCGGACGCATGCGGCCCATTTACTGGGGCCGCGACCGTGCCCGGAGACTGCGGACGAACCGCTCCGGAATGCTCGGACCTTTGCCCCTTTTTTCGCGCGAATTCTCGGTCTGAAAAGGCGCCCAGAAGAGGGCGGACGGTGCGTCATACCCACGCCGAGTGCGACGTGAACGGGCTCGAAATCCGGGAGAAGCCCGCCTTTGTCGCACTGGCGGAAAGCAACCCCGAGAGCGTCGCACTCGCCGAGGAGAAGCCTGCGAACGTCGCATTCGAGGTGCGAATTCCCGCCGACTTGACCCTTCTTCTGGGCGATCTTGAGCCCCCGAGCGAGCGCAGTACGCGACGCCCGGCCCAAGGTGCTGGGTCGGGCGCCGCGTGGGGGGTCGAGGGGTTGTCCTAGGCCAGGCGCTCCTGTCTGAAGGCCTCGAGCTCGGTCAGTTGGAGACTGGCCGGTGCTCCGGAGACCATCACCCTGACCTGCCGGGCCGGTCCGAGCTGACCGACGATCTCGGTCAGGACGGATGCCGCTCCGGAGGCCACGGTGTTGAAGGTCTCGCCGTCACTGGTCTGCACGACCACCTGCGCCGTGCCGGGGTCACCGCTCCAGGCCAGGTGGATCCGCTTGAGGTCCACCCGGGCACCGAGGTTCACCGTGATGGTCGAGGTCGCGCGCACGCTCGCACCTGCGCCGGTCATCTCGCCGTCCACCACCGCGGGAACGGTCGAGGCAGCGGCACCCGGGCTGGTGCTGGCCAGCGCCGTCGTCCCGAGGGCGACGTTCTGGCCGGTGGCGGCCTGGATCAGCTGGGTGAACCCGAACTTGCCGTCACTGTTCGCGGTGAAGACCGGGTCGGGGGCGAAGCCAGGCTGGAACAGCACCGAGCTGCGGTCCGTCTCCAGCATGCCCGCGAACACCTCGGCCACGACCTCCGAGCCGACCGGCCCGAGGGTCATCGGATGGACCTGCTCGCCCTGGATGTCGCCATCGGAGATGTTGAACGCCTGGTTCATCGCCTCCGCGAAGACGTACGACCACAGCGGGGTGCTCCCGGCGAAGTCCGCCGACAAGTCGGTGATCGGGCGGTAGTCCCGGGTCACCGTGCCGTCCGGCGCGACCTCCGGCGGGATCGCCTTGCCGACCAGGATCTGGTCGTCCCGCAGCACCGGGGCACCCATCGCCTGCGCGATCTCCTGACCCGACGGCAGACTCAGCTGCTCACCGCGCAGCAGGTTCCGGGTTGCCAGGTTGGTCGGACCGTCACCGGCCGCCGGCAGCGGCAGCTTGTCCAACGGGTTGACCAGCGAGCCGTCCATCTTGTAGGCGAGCTGCGGGTGGTTGATCCGCTGCTGCCCGTCCGTCGGGAAGAAGAAGCTCCAGTCCACCGCCATGCCAGGAGCCGGCGGCTGGAACCCGACCAGGCTGGTCGCCGGGTCGAATGCGTCGTTGAACACCTCGAAGCGACCGACCTGGGCGTCGTTGATCCGGTAGACCGCCCGGACCATCGAGTGCCCGAACCGGTAGGCCGCGACGCTGAACTCCACCGGCATCGCCATCGTGCACGGGTCGTAGAACCGCAGATCCGGTGCGGCCTGCGCGATGTCGAGCGAGGGGATCACCTTGCTCACGATCGTCGGGTCGGCGATCGTCGGGAGGAAGTCGGTGAACACCGCCCACTGGTAGTGCCAGCGGGTCTGGTCGCGCGCCGCCTCGAACAACTGCTGTGCGGTCAGTCCGGGGTTGGACTCCCGGATCAGATCCACCTGCAGGTTGAAGAACCGAGCCAAGATCGTATGCAGCGACGCCACGATCCGGTTCTCGTCGTTGCGCGGGTCACCGATCAGCGCCGCACCGTTCGCATCGCGCGGGTGGTCGCTCGCGTCCGTGTCGGTCATGCCCGCGCCGGACTCCGGGTTGCCCACGAGCAGGTGGACGCCGTCCGCGGCATAGAGCTGCGAGGAGTCGGCCGGGCCAGCGCCGAAGACCGAGTCCAGATCGAACGCGGCGGTCCGCTGGTTGGTCACGCCGGCCGGGTCAGCGGTCCCGGCCAGGTCGCCCTCGTCGCCGAGCGTGATGTCGTGGTCGATGAACTGGCCGACGTAGGTGTAACCGGCGTCGATGCCGCCGATCCCGACGTCGCCGTTCTCCTCGTCGTCGATCTCGTCCTCAGGCGTGAACGACTCCTCGCGGTCGGCCATCGATGCCGTCGCCAGCGCATCCATGTCCGCCCGCGGGAAGACCGCCGGGTCCAGGCCGGGGAACATCCGGCCGAAGTTCGCCGCGATCGAGGTGCAGTCCGGCAACGCCGTCCCGATGCCGCCGGCAGCTGTGCCGCCGCCGCCGCTGCCGCCGCCGCCGCTGCCGCTGCCACCGCCGCTGCCACCGCCGCTGCCACCGCCGTTGCTCCCGCCCTGCTGGCCGCCGTGGTGCTGACCGTTGTGGCGGTTGCTTCGCGTGCTGGTGGTGTTGTCGTTGCGGTGGGCGTTCCACCAGCGCACGTTTAAGCGGTGGGAGGTCAGGGAGATGTCAGCGGTGGACGCGCCGCTGCTGAACGCGCTCGGGATCAGCGCGGCCGCCACCGCGGTCGCACCGATGGCGATCATGGCGGTCCGGCGCGTCTGCCTCGTCCGGCGACGCAGATTCGACTTCTCCCGTTCCCAGCGCTCGCTCCGGACAACATCCCGGCGGTTCACCGAGTGGCGCGAAGCACGCGCGCGAGCCCGACGCGTCGCGTCGGGCTCAGGGTCATAGACCGTCAGTGCGAGAGGAGTCACCTCGTGCTCATCTGCCGGCCCCGGCGGAAACGCGCGGAGCGCCAGCGGAGTCACCTCGTCGTAGTCGGTGTACTCCGGGCGGGCTGGATGGCCATCGAGGGAGGAGCCGGAATCGTATGGGGTCTCGGGACGGTCAGGAAGAAAATCCCTGAAGTTCACGGCTTGGTTGACCTCTCGGAGGGTCGCACCCACCGCGTCAACGACCCCCGTGACAGAGCCTTACGGTGCGTGCGAGAGGTGGAGGAGCACATGGACGGACACGGGCCGGCGGATGGCCTCCCGTACATGCCGTGGGGTGTGCACCCCTCACGACCAGCTGTCACCACGTGACGTCGCCGGACACTACAAATCGATCACGGGGTGGTCAATACCGTTTGGTAAACGACTTCGCTGTGTATACGTGCGCAACGCATTGCGTACCCGCCCGGACGGCGCCGACCAGGCAGTTCCGGACACAGCGCCCGGAGCGCCGCGTAACGGCCTCTGACCTGCGTAAACGCCGGCGACACGACACGACCGTCGGAGCCCGTCCGCCGGTTGCAACCGGTTGGGACCGGTTGTGAGTGGTCTGTGAATTTGTTGTGCGCGTGTCGCGCGACACGCCGGTGAACCCTCGGGGGCGGGTCCGGACAGGCTGCGGCGCCCGGTCCGGAAGTGCTGGACCGGGCGCCGCGTGGGGGTTGGGGGATTTGTCCTAGGTGAGTTTCTCCTGTCTGAAGGTCTCGATTTCGGACAGCGTCAGCCCGGCCGGTGCTCCGGAGACCATCACCCGGACCTGCCGGGCCGGCCCGAGTTGACCGGCGATCTCGGTCAGGACCGATGCCGCCCCGGAGGCCACGGTATTGAACGTCTCGCCGTCACTGACCTGCACCACCACCTGCGCCGTGCCGGCGTCACCGCTCCACGCCAGGTGGATCCGCTTGAGGTCAACACGGGCACCGAGGTTGACCGTGACCGTCGTGTCCGTGGCCACGTCGACGCCAGCGCCGGTCTGGATGCCGTCCACCACAGCGGGAACGGTCATGCCGACCGCACCCGGGCTGGTGGCCGCGATCGCCGTCGTCCCGAGGGCGACGTTCTGGCCGGTGGCGGCCTGGATCAGCTGGGCGAACCCGAACCTGCCGTCACTGTTCGCGGTGAACAGCGGGTTCACGGTGAAGCCCGGCTGGAACAGCACCGAGCTGCGGTCCGTCTCCAGCATGCCCGCGAACACCTCGGCCACGACCTCCGAGCCGACCGGCCCGAGGGTCATCGGACGGACCTGCTCGCCCTGGATGTCGCCATCGGAGATGTTGAACGCCTGGTTCATCGCCTCCGCGAAGACGTACGACCACAGCGGGGTGCTCCCGGCGAAGTCCGCCGACAGATCGGTGATCGGGGTGTAGTCCCGGGTCACCGTACCGTCAGGATTGATCGTCGGCGGGATCGCCTTGCCGACCAGGATCTGGTCGTCCCGCAGCACCGGGGCGCCCATCGCCCGCGCGATCTCCTGACCCGACGCCAGACCCAGTTGCTCACCGCGCAGCAGGTTCCGGGAGGCCAGGTTGGTCACCCCGTCACCGGCCGCCTGCAGCGGGAGCAGACCCAGGGGAGCCTGCAGCGAGCTGTCCATCTTGTAGGCCAGCTGCGGGCGGAGGAACGGCACCTGCTGTCCATCGATCGGCAGGAAGAAGCTCCAGTCCACCGCCATCGCCGGAGCCGGCGGCATGAAGCCGAGCAGGCTGGTCGCCGGGTCGACGTTACCGTCGAACACCTCGAACCGGCCCACCTGGGCGTCGTTGATCCGGTACACCGCGCGGACCATCGAGTGCCCGAACCGGTAGGAGGCGACGCTGAACTCCACCGGCATCGCCATCGTGCACGGGTTGAAGAACCGCAGGTTCGGCGAAGCCTGCGTGAGGTCCAGCGACGGGATCACCCTGTTCACGATCGTCGGGTCGGCGACCGTCGGCAGGAAGTCCGTGAACACCGCCGTCTGGTAAGCCCAGCGGGTCTGGTCACGGGCCGCCTCGAACAACTGCTGCGCGGTCAGTCCGGGGTTGGACTCGCGGATCAGGTCCACATTGAGGTTGAAGAACCGAATCATGATCGTGTGCAGCGAGGCCACGATCCGGTTCTCGTCGTTGCGCGGGTCACCGATGATCGCCGAACCGTTCGCATCACGCAGGTGGTCGGTCGCGTCGGTGTCGGTCGCCCCGGCACCCGTCTCCGCGTTGCCCAGCAGCAGGTGCACGCCGTCCGCGGCGTACATCTGCGGGGAGCCGTCCGGGCCGGCACCGAAGACCGAGTCCAGGTCGAACGCGGCGGTCCGCTGGTTGGTCACGCCGGCAGGGTCAGCCGTCCCCGACAGGTCGCCCTCGTCGCCGAGGGTGATGTCGTGGTCGATGAACTGGCCGATGTAGGTGTAACCGGCGTCGATGCCGCCGATCCCGACGTCACCGTTCTCCTCGTCATCGGCCTCGCCCTCGGGCGTGAACTCCGCCTCGCGCTCGGCCAGCGACGCCGTTGCCAACGCGTCGATGTCCGCCCGCGGGAAGGTCGCCGGAGCCAGATCCGGGAACATCTTGCCGAAGTTCGCCGGGATCGACGTGCAGTCCGGCAATGCCGTCCCGATGCCACCGGCCTGTACATGCTGCTGGCCGTTGCGGCGCTGGGTGCCTCGGGCGTTGTTGTTGTTGCTCCTCGCGCGGTTGTTGCTGGCGTTGTTGAACTGGGCGATGTTGTGCCCGTTGGACACCAGCGACACCTCGGCGCTGTTGGCGCTGGCGCCGTGGAACGCGGCAGGAATCAGAGCAGCCGCTATGGCGGTCGCGCCAACGGCGATCAGAGCGGTGCGGCGAGTCCGCGTCGTGTGACGGCGCAGATTCGACTTCTCGCGCTCCCACGCCTCGTGGCGGCGAATATCGCGGCGGCTGGACGTGTGACGAGACGGACCCATCCGAGTCCGACGCCCCGCCTCGTCCGAAGAGTCATAGACGGCGAACGCGAGCGGAGTGACCTGTGAACCCTGCGGCTCTGACGAATACATCGAGAGCGCGAGCGGCGTCACTTCGTCGTCGGAAAAATCGTCGCCGGGGAATTGAGACTGGGGATGGTCAGGAGGGTATTCCCTGAAATTCACGGCTGGGTCGACCTCTCGGAGGGTCGCACACACCGCATCGAGACCCCCGTGACAGAGTCCGGCGGGTGTGCGAGAGGTTGAATAGACAGTGGACGGAAACGGGGCGGCGGGTTCGCCTCCCGTACGTGCCCACGGAGTGCGCACCCCGAGAGCCAGCGATCAGTCAGGCCAACGTGTTGGCTCGACGTGACGTCGCGCCGGACACTACAAATCGGCAACGATACGGGTCAATACCACCCGGTAACTTACTTCGCTGTGTATACACGCCCAACGCGATCCGTACCCGCCCGCAAGATCCAGACCGGGCCGTTCCGGACATCCCTCCGAACGCCGCCAACGGGTCTCTGACCTGCGCAGAAGGCCTGTGCAGCGTCCAGTCGAGGATCATGAACC
>JBKPQU010000002.1:0-8372 GCA_046734255.1 Actinomycetota bacterium | reverse complement strand
GGTGCGGGCCCTGCGAGGCACGGAGGCGGGGGCGCCGGCGCCGGGCCGGCAGCCCGTGGCGCCGGCGCTCGCACCGATGGACCCATCGAGCGTGCTCGCCACCGCCCGCGCCGCGATCGCGGCACACCACCGGCTGTGGATCGCGCACGTGGACGGCAACGGTTCGACCGCGCGCCTTCTGGTGGAGCCGGTGGCCGTCGAGGGCGGCCGGATCAGCGCCCTGGACCTGGCATCCGCGCAACTGCGCACGTTCGCGCTGCATCGGGTCAGTTCCGCCGCGCCGCAGGGGTGACCGGCACCGGTAGGGTCACGCGGAACGCGACAAACGGACCGACAGATGCACCGGGAGGCGTGGCGATGACGGACCAAGGCAGGGACGAGGAGGGCACCACCCCCCGCGCTCCCGGCGCGGACGGCGAGTCGGACGTCGAGGGTGACGCGGGAACCACCCAGCCGATCGGGCCGACCGAGCCGACCCAGGCCGTCCCCGTCGAGCCGGTCGAGCCGGTCGAGCCGGTCGAGCCCGTCGGGCCGGCCGAGCCGGCCGAGCAACCACCACCGTCGCAGTGGCCGTACGCGCCACCACCACCCGAGGCGGCCGAGCCCTACGCCGGTTCGCCCTTCGGGCCGCCCGCCCCGCCGCCGGAGCCGCCGCCCTATGGCTCGCCGTACGGAACGCCCCCGCCGCCGGAGGCGCCACCGCCCCCGGGCGCGTCGCCGTACGGGCCGCCCGCCCCGCCACCCGAGGCACCGCCGTACGGCGCGCCGCAGTACGGCGCGCCGCAGTACGGCGCGGAGTACGGCCAGACCGGTTACCCCGCACCGCAGTACGGGGCTCCCGGGTACCCCGCGCCGGGGTATCCGATGGGACCTGCGCGCACGCCGGAGGCCTCGTCGCTGCGCACCCAGGCGATCACGGCGCTGATCCTGAACATCCTCGCCGTGGTGTTCTGCTGCGGGCTCGCCAGCATCGGCGGAGCGATCATGGCCGGGCTGGCGATCGGCCGGGTGGACACCGACCTTCCGGCAGCGCGGCGGCAGGTCGCCTGGTCATGGGGGTTGCTGGCGGCCAACCTGGTGATCGTCCTGATCCTGGCCGGCATCCTGATCGCCGCGATCGGCGCGAGCAACCAAGCCTGAGGGCTAGCCGCGGAACGCCGAGCGCACCGACGCCGGCAGGTCGATCAGCAGCCGCCCGGCCGCCCGGGACGCCCCGAGCGAGGCCGCCTGCGCCTGCACGGCGAACGGGTCGAACTCGGGCTGGCACACCGTGCCCTCAGGTGGGACGGCGGTCGTCAGCAGGTAGCGGCTCACCGCCTGGTCGATGCACGTGCTGCCGCCGAGGAACGCCGTGTGCCCCCAGCCGGCGTAGCTGAGCAGCCGGGAGTTCGGCAGCAACCGCGACACCGTCTGCGCCCCCTGGTACCGGGTTGCGGGGTCGAAGAAGTTGCCGACCACCAGCACCGGGTTGGAGGTCCGCGCCGTCCAGGGCCCGGTGTAGCGATCGGCGTCCCGGCCGGGCCACGGCTGGCACGGGCTGGAGACCCAGGTCCAGATGCGGCCGAAGTAGCCGTACCTGGCCTCGGCCGCGGCGGCTGCCCGCGGCCAGGCGGCGTAGGAGTCCGGGTTGTCGGAGTCGCTGCAGGCGACACCGGGGAATCCCTCCACGACGTTGGGGTAGGGCTGCTGCGCGGGCGTCGCAGCCAGCCCCAGCGCGTGAGCCAGCGCCTGTCGGGCGGCCGCGACCTTCGCCGGCGCGGCCTGCTCCAGGGCGACCAGCAGGTCGGCGAGATCGGGCCACACGAAGGGGCTGTACATGGCGCCGAGCGTGACGCCGATCAGGTCGTCGTAGCCGACCTCCACCGGCGGCGCGCCCGGCTCCGGGAACTCGACCGGATGCCGCCGCAGTTGCGCGGCGAGCGTCGCGAAGCGGCCGCGGGCGCCGGGCCCGAACGGGCACGCGGTGGCCGGGTCGGTGTCGGTGGCCGCGCTGTCGCACAGGGCGAAGAACTGCCCGAGCGTCGCCTGGGCGCCCTGGTCGCTGTGCAGCCTGGTGGAGAACGGCAGGTCCCGCTGGCCGGGACGGCCGGTGGTCCAGGCGATCGGGTCCAGGACGCCGTCGACCACGAGCGCGCGCACCCGGTCCGGGAAGAGGTTGGCGTACGTCGTGCCGATCATCGTGCCGTAGGAGAACCCGAGGTAGTTCAGCCGCGAGTCGCCCACCGCGGCGCGCAGCAGGTCCAGGTCGCGGACGACGTCCGCGGTGGACATGTGGTCGATGATCGGCCCGGCGTTGCGGCGGCAGGCCGCGCCGAGCGCGCGGTCAGCGGCGCGTTGCTGCCGCACCTCCTGCGGGGTCAGCGGGAACACGAACGGCGGAAGGATTGCCAGCGCGTCGTCCAGGCTGTCGAAGCAGAGCAGCGGCGTGGACGCCGCGATCCCCCGCGGGTCGAACCCGACGATGTCGAACCGCCCGTCGACCGCATCCGAGAGGATCTGCCCGGCGCCGAGCACGACCTCGACGCCCGAACCACCGGGCCCGCCGGGGTTGACGAACAGCGACCCGATCCGGTGCGCCTGGTCGGTGGCAGGAAGGCGGACCAGGGCCAGGCTGATCGTCGCTCCGCGCGGCGCGTCGTAGTCCAGCGGCACCGGCACCTGCGCGCACTCGAAGCCGTCGTCGCAGGGGGTCCAGGCGATCGTCGGTACGGGCGGCGATCCGCCGGCCGCCGTCGACGCGTGTCCCGTGGCCCCGGTCGTCCCGACGAGGGCCGCCGCGACCGCGACCGCGAGCACCGAACGGGTCCCGCGCCTTCCCCACCCATTCCACCGACCAGTGCGCGCCATGCGGGTCCCCTTTGTTCCGGTTCGGTCCGCCACTCGGCGGGAGCCTAGCCGCGGCCCGTGACCCGGGCCAGGGGCAGAGCGGGGGCGCGGCTTGCGAGACTGGTACCGGACGCCCGCCCGCCGCAAGCCAGCCGACGCCGACGCCAGGAGCCAGATCGGTGACCGAGTCCGGACCGCTGATCGTGCAGAGCGACAGGACGCTGCTGCTCGAGGTCGACCACCCGGAGGCGCCGTCCTGCCGGCAGGCGATCGCGCCGTTCGCCGAGCTGGAGCGCGCACCGGAGCACGTGCACACCTACCGGCTGACCCCGCTCGGGCTGTGGAACGCCCGCGCGGCGGGGCACGACGCCGAGCAGGTGGTCGACGTCCTGCTCAGCTACTCCCGCTACCCGGTGCCGCATGCGCTGCTGGTCGACGTCGCGGAGACCATGTCCCGTTACGGACGGCTGCAGCTGCTCAAGCACCCGGTGCACGGGCTGGTGCTGTCGGCGCTCGACGTCCCGGTGCTCGAGGAGGTGCTGCGCTCGGCCAAGGTCACCCCGCTGGTCGGGCAGCGGATCGACCGCGAGCAGGTCGTCGTCCACCCCAGCGAGCGCGGTCACCTGAAGCAGGTGCTGCTGAAGCTGGGATGGCCGGCCGAGGACCTGGCCGGGTACGTGGACGGCGAGGCGCACCCGATGGCGCTGGTGCAGGAGGGGTGGGCGATCCGGCCCTACCAGAGCCAGGCCGCCGACGGGTTCTGGCACGGCGGTTCCGGGGTGATCGTGCTGCCGTGCGGTGCCGGCAAGACGATCGTCGGCGCCGCGGCGATGGCCCGGGCCCAGGCGACCACGCTCGTCCTGGTCACCAGCACGGTCGCGGCGCGGCAATGGCGTGAGGAGCTGATGCGCCGCACGAGCCTGACCGACACCGAGATCGGGGAGTACTCCGGTTCCCGCAAGGAGATCCGGCCGGTGACGATCGCCACCTACCAGGTGATGGCCACGCGGCGGAAGGGCGTCTACCGCCACCTCGAGCTCCTGGACGCCCGCGACTGGGGACTGATCATCTACGACGAGGTGCACCTGCTGCCCGCGCCGATCTTCCGGATGACCGCCGACCTGCAGGCCCGGCGGCGGCTCGGCCTCACCGCGACGCTGGTCCGGGAGGACGGCCGGGAGGGCGACGTCTTCAGCCTGATCGGGCCCAAGCGGTACGACGCGCCGTGGAAGGACATCGAGGCGCAGGGCTACATCGCCCCGGCCGACTGCGTCGAGGTGCGGGTCACGCTGCCCGAGCGCGAGCGGCTCGCCTACGCCACCGCGGAACCCGAGGACAAGTACCGGCTGTGCGCCACCAGCCCGGGCAAGACCGCGGTGATCGAGGCGCTGGCCCGGTCCCACGCGGGCGAGCCCACCCTCGTGATCGGGCAGTACATCGACCAGCTCGACGATCTCGGTGAGCGGCTCGGCGCCCCCGTGCTCAAGGGCGAGACGAGCGTCGCCGAGCGGCAGCGCCTGTTCGGGGCGTTCCGGGCAGGCGAGCTGTCGACGCTGGTGGTCAGCAAGGTCGCCAACTTCTCCATCGACCTGCCCGAGGCCAGCGTCGCCATCCAGGTCTCCGGGTCGTTCGGCTCCCGCCAGGAGGAGGCCCAGCGGCTCGGCCGGCTGCTCCGGCCGAAGGCGGACGGGCGGGCCGCCCGCTTCTACGCCGTCGTCGCCCGGGACACCCTCGACCAGGACTTCGCCGCGCACCGCCAGCGGTTCCTGGCCGAGCAGGGCTACGCCTACCGGATCGTGGACGCCGAGGACGTTCTTTCGCCTCCCGGCCCCTGATCGCGGCCGTCGCTGCGATCGTGGTCCCGTGACGACCCGCCCGCCCGCACAGCCGCCCGGGCCCGGCGGGCCCGTGCCGCGCCGGGCGTGGGTGGAGCAGGTGATGGGGATGCCGATCAGCGTGCACGTGCGCGGCCCCCTCGCCCGGGACCCGTCGATGGACGCCGTCACCGCGCAGGTCTTCGCGGGGCTCCGGCGCGCGGAGGCGGTCTTCAGCACCTACCGCCCGGACAGCGACATCAGCCGGATGGCCCGCGGCGAGATCGGTCTGGACGGCGCACACCCGGACGTCGCGGAGGTGGCGCGACTGTGCCGGATCGCCCGCGAGCGCACCGACGGCTGGTTCGACGCCGAGGCGCCGCTGCCCGGCGGCGGGACCAGGTTCGATCCCACCGGCCTGGTCAAGGGCTGGGCCACCGAGCGCGCGGCCGGGGTGCTGGCCGCCGTCCCCGACCACGACTTCTGCCTCAACGCGGGCGGGGACGTGATCGCCGGGAGCCACCGGGCCGACACCCCGCCGTGGCGGATCGGGATCGAGGACCCGGCGGACCGCGGCCGGCTGATCGACGTGACGTCGCTGCGCACCGGCGCCGTGGCCACCTCCGGCACCGCCGCCCGCGGGACCCACATCTACGACCCGCGCACCGGCCGGCCGGCCGTCGGGCTCGCCTCGGTCACGCTGGCCGGGCCGTCGCTGCTCTGGGCGGACGTCTACGCCACCGCCGGCTTCGCCCGCGGGCCCGATGCCGCCCGCTGGCTCTCCGGACTGCCCGGGTGGTCCGCCCTGGTCGTCACCGCGGACGGCGAGGTCACCCGCATCCGCTGGGCGGTCACCGTCACTCCCTGACCCTCGGGGGATGCCCAGAGCGTTCCCAGGGAACTCTCAGGCAACGTGGCCACACTGGCAACGTGGGCGATAAGACTGCCGAGGCACGCCTGCTCGTCGTCGACGACGAGCCGAGCATCCGCGAGCTGCTGACGGCGAGCCTGCGCTTCGCCGGCTTCGAGGTGCACGCGGCGGGGGACGGCGCGGAGGCCCTCAAGCTCGCCGAGCAGCAGCGGCCCGACCTGGTCGTGCTGGACGTGATGCTTCCCGACATGGACGGCTTCACCGTCACCCGCAAGCTGCGCGAGCGCGGGCGGGAGATGCCGGTGTTGTTCCTCACCGCGCGGGACGAGACCGCGGACAAGGTGACGGGCCTGACCGTCGGCGGCGACGACTACGTGACCAAGCCGTTCAGCCTCGAGGAGGTCGTCGCCCGGATCCGCGCCGTCCTGCGGCGCACCGGCGTGGGCGGCGCGCCGGACTCCGGCCGGCTGGTGTTCCACGACCTGGACCTCGACGAGGACTCCCACGAGGTCCGCCGCGCGGGCAAGCTCGTCGACCTGTCCCCGACCGAGTTCAAGCTGCTCCGCTACCTCATGCTCAACCCCAACCGGGTACTGTCGAAGACCCAGATCCTCGATCACGTCTGGGCCTACGACTTCAACGGGGAGTCCGGAATCGTCGAGTCCTACATCTCCTACCTGAGGCGGAAGGTGGACTGCGTCGAGCCGTCGCTGATCCACACCAAGCGCGGTGTGGGCTACGTGCTGCGCCTGCCGCCTCAGTCATGACCGCACTGTTCCCGGACCCTCATCACCAGGCACCGGACGGCGAACCGCCGTCGCTGCCGGGCCGGGACAGCCCCACCCAGAAGGGCCCGAGCCACGGGGCCCGCACGCCCAGGCCTCGGACCGGCTGGCTCGGCCGGGTCCCGTTGCGCGCCCAGCTGCTCGGGATCGTGATCACCCTGCTGGGGATCGCGCTGGGGGTCACGCTGATCGCCGCCAACGCCATCCTGCCCGGCGTGCTGATGAGCCAGGTCGACGACCGCCTGCGCGGGGTGGCACAGCCCGTGGCGCAGCACGCCGTCCGGCAGATCAACCAGAGCGAGAGTTGCGACGACCCCAGCCCAGGTGGCCCGGGCGGGATCGTCCCCAGCGACTTCGCGGTCCACGTCTCGCTGGACGACGGCTCGCTGTCGGTCACCTGCCGTGCCGCGGTCGGCACCGACACCACCTCCACCGGACCCGCGTTCCGGAACCTGACCTACGAACAGGCGGCGGCGACCCACGTCCGGCCGTTCACCCTCACCTCCGCCGACGGCGAACGCTGGCGGGTGATCGCATTCCCGCTCGGCGACCGCAACAGCACGCACGTGGGCAGCGTGCTGGTCGCTCTGCCGCTCGACACCGTCGACCAGGCGGTCAACCGCGTCCAGGCGATCGTGCTGCTCACCGGCCTGCTCGCGGGCGTGGCCTGCGCGCTGCTGGGCTGGGCGGCGATCCGGCGGGCGTTCGTCCCGCTGGTGGAGGTCGAGGACACCGCCGCGGCGATCGCCCGAGGGGACCTGTCCCGGCGCGTGCCGGCGCGGCCCGCCACCACCGAGGTCGGGCGGTTGACCGCGTCGCTGAACGGCATGCTCGCCCAGATCGAGAGCGCCTTCCGCGACCGCGAGGCCTCCGAGGCGCGCACCCGGCGCTTCGCGGCCGACGCCTCGCACGAGCTGCGCACCCCGCTGGCCTCGATCCGCGGGTTCGCGGAGCTGTACCGGCAGGGCGCGGTGAGCACCCCCGGCGAGGTCAGCCGCACGATGCGGCGGATCGAGGACGAGGCCACTCGGATGGGCGCCCTGGTCGAGGACCTGCTGCTGCTGGCCCGGCTGGACGAGCAGCGTCCCGGCCGCACCGACCCGGTCGACCTCGCCGTCCTCGCCGGTGACGCGGTGCACGACGTGCGCGGCCTCGATCCGGACCGCCCCGCCCGGCTGGTGGGCCTGCGAGCCGACGGCGGACCGATGCCTGCGGTGGTGATCGGCGACGAGAACCAGCTCCGCCAGGTGGTGGCCAACCTGGTGGCCAACGCCGTCCGGCACACGCCGGCCAGGACGCCGATCGAGGTCGCGGTGGGGCTGGAGTCCGGCACGGCCGTGCTCGAGGTGCGTGACCACGGGCCCGGGCTGAGCCCGGAGCACGCCGACCGCGTGTTCGAACGCTTCTACCGCGTGGACGCCTCCCGCAGCCGCGGCCGGGGTGGGGGCTCCGGGTTGGGGCTGTCGATCGTGTCCGCGGTGGTTGCGGCCCACGGCGGCCAGGTGTCCGTCCACCCCACCGGGGGCGGCGGCGCGACGTTCCGGGTCGAGATCCCTCCGGCGGCATCCGGCGACGGCCGGCCGGACCCGCCGGCGACACAGACATTTGTGACAATTCCCTCCCCTCCCGTCGCGCCGGAACACGAGCAGCCGGAGATACTGGACTCGTTGCCCGGCTCGCGGACCGACCCGGCGGTGTGATCCCACGGTCACCCGGGGCATCGCCACGAAACGGCGCAAGCGCTCCCAGGAAACTCCCAGGAGGGTCCGAGCGGCCGCACAGCGCCCCAGGGTTCAGTAGTGGCAATCCACGAAGCGCAGAGGTGAGTGAGAATCCCATGACCCAGACCACGGACAGCCACCCCGAGAACTCGCGGGCTCCGTGGCACTACGTCCCGGGCCGGCCGGAGTCGGAGACCCGGGAGCGCACGCAGGCTGACCCCCGGCCGGAGCCCCACGACCCCGTTCCGCCCCCCACCCCCCCCCCCGGGGAGTAATCCCGCAACACCACGCCCTCCACTCCCACGCCCCCCGCCCCGCCGCAGCCGGCCCAGCACCCGGCCGCGCAGCCCGCCGA
>JBKPQU010000001.1:0-3967 GCA_046734255.1 Actinomycetota bacterium | reverse complement strand
GCGCGTGCTGCCGCGCTACCACCCCCGGTGGGCGCGCTGGGTGGCGACCGTCCCGGGCGTCCGCGAGGTCGCCTGCTGGAACGTCGTGATCGTGCTGCGCCGCCGATGACCACCCTGACCGCCCCGCAGCCCACCGCCCCGCAGCCGACCGCGCCGGGCGAGGTCCGCGAGACCGTGGAGGTCGCCGGCGCGGAGCGCGAGGAGCGCGCGGAGCGCGAGCTGATCGTGCGGCGGGCGCGGCTGGCCGCGGTGAGCCTGGCGCTGGTCGTGCTGGCGTTCGTCCAGGCGCCGGGACGCATCGCGGCGGACACCAAGCTCGACCTCAGCGTCGACCCGGTCGGGTTCCTCGCCCGGGCCTGGCACCTGTGGGACCCCCTGGGCGACTCGGGCGAACTGCAGAACCAGGCCTACGGCTACTTCCTGCCGATGGGCCCGATCTACGCCGCCGGCCACGCGATCGGCCTGCCCGCCTGGGTCGTCCAGCGGATCTGGTGGTCGATCGTGCTGCTCACCGCCTTCCACGGCGTCCACCTGCTGTGCCGGCGGCTGGAGCTGGGGACCCCCGGCACCCGGGTGATCGCTGCGCTGGCCTACGCGCTGAGCCCGCGGATGCTCACCGAGATCGGCCCGGTCAGCGTCGAGGCCTGGCCGATGGCGGTGGCGCCGTGGGCGCTGGTCCCGCTGGTCCGGGTCCGGCCCGGCGGCCAGGTCACCGCGGCGGCCCGCTCCGGGATCGCGATCGCGCTGGCCGGTGGGGTGAACGCCGTGGCGGCCGGGACCGTGCTCCCGCTGCCCGCGTGGTGGCTGATCACCCGCCGGGGTGGGCCGCTGCGCCGATCGCTGGCCCGGTGGTGGCTGCTCGCGGTCGCGTTCGCGATCGCGTGGTGGCTGGCGCCGCTGATCATTCTCGGCCGCTACAGCCCGCCGTTCCTGGACTGGATCGAGTCGGCGGTCGCGACGACCTCGCACGCCTCGCTGCCCTCGGCCTGGCGCGGCACCACGCAGTGGGTCGCCTGGTTCCGGCTCCCGGACCCGATCTGGCCGGCGGGCTGGGCGGTGATCTCATCTCCGGTGATCGCCGCGCTCACCTGGATCCTGATCGGGATCGCCGTGGTGGCGCTGCTCCGCCGCGACATGCCGTACCGGCTGTTCCTCGCGGGTGGCGTGATCGGCGGGCTGGCGCTGCTCACGTTCGGCTACGTCGGGGCGCTCACCCCGCCGTGGGCGCCGGCGCTGCGGGACGTGATGGACGGCGCCGCCGCCGCGCTGCGGAACACGCACAAGTTCGACGTGCTGCTCCGCCTGCCGCTGTCGCTGGCGCTGGCCCACGGCCTGGCGACGATCAGCGTGTCCCGGGCGGTGGCCGAGCGGTGGACCAGGCGCGGCCTGGTGTTCGTCGGCGCCGTCGCGGTGCTGGGCGTGGCCACCCCGGGGCTGGCCGGCCTGCTGCCCGCCGCGAACACGTTCACCGCCGTCCCCGCCTACTGGCGGCAGGCGGCCGACTGGCTGGCCGCGAACGACGACGGTGGACGCACGCTGGTGGTGCCCGGGGCGTCGTTCCCCACCAGCGTCTGGGGGGACCCGCACGACGAGCCGCTGCAGCCGCTCGCCCGAACCCCCTGGGCGGTACGCAGCGTCGTCCCGCTGTCCTCGGCAGGCAACATCCGCATGCTCAACACCGTCGAGCAGCAGTTGGCCGGCGGACGCGGATCCGCCGGGCTGGCGCAGTACCTGGCGCGCGCCGGGATCACCCGGCTGCTGGTCCGGGCCGACCTGGTCAGCAGCCAGATCAGCACTGACCGGCCCGGCGGCGTGCCGCTGCCGGTGACCGTGCGCTCGGCGCTGTCCCAGTCACCGGACCTGCACCCCGTGGCGCGCTTCGGGCCCACGATCGGCGGCGCCGCGAACCCCGCGCCGGACGCGGCCCCGGGGCTGGACGCGCCGGTGCCGGCACTGGAGGTGTGGTCCGTCGACCGGCCCACGTCGGCCGCCCAGGTGTTCCCGGCCGGCTCGGTGGTGCGGGTGGCCGGCGGCCCGGAGAGCCTGCTGTCGCTGGAGGAGTCCGGTGACCTCGGCACCCAGCCGGCCGTCCTGGACGGCGACCCGGAGGCCGCGGCGCTGCGCGAGGGCCAGCTCGTGGTCACCGACACCCCGCAGCGGCGCGAGGCGACGTTCTCGCTCGTCCGCGACAACTACGGGCCGGTGATGACCGCCGGCCAGCCGTACACCGACCAGCGGGCGGTGCACGACTGGGTGCCGTTCGACGGCCCCCAGGTGGTCGCCTCCGACCAGGGCGTCAGCGGCCTGACCACCTCGAGCGACTCCTCCGACGCCACCGACGGCTGGCACGCGGTCGACCGGGACCCGGCCACCACGTGGACCTCGAGCCCGTTCGCGGTCGGGCAGTTCCTCCAGCTCACCTTTCCCCGGCCGGTGAGGCTGAGCGGCAGCGCGAGGCTGCTGCTCGGTCCGGACGCCGCGCGGATCACCGAGGTCCGCGTGACCAGTGACGCCGGTTCGGTGCCTTCGGCCCTCACCCCGGATGGTCCTGGACCCGATGCTGGTCCCGGCGGGCGGCGCCGTGCTCACGGCGTCGTCCCGGGCGAGCGACGAGCCGGCGCAGCGCCCGCAGGCCGCGTTCGACGACGATCCGGCGACCGCCTGGCAGGCCGCCCCCGGCGACCCGCTGCCCCGGGTGCGGCTGACCTGGTCCGGCCGCCGCACGGTCGCGTGGCTGCGCTGGCAGATCACGCCGGGCCTGGCGGTCTCGCGGCCGACCCGGGTGGAGGTCATCACCGGCGGGCGGTCCCAGTCGGTGCCGGTCAGCCGCGAGGGCTGGGTGCTGTTCGCCCCGGTGCGCACCAACCGGCTGGACGTCCAGGTGACCCAGGTCCGCACGGTGTCCGGCATCGACCCTGCCACCGGCCTGCGGACGAGGCTGCCGGTCGGGGCGAGCGAGGTCGACGTGCCCGCGCTCGGAGCGCTGCACCGCCCGCTGCCCGCGAGCACCCCGGTCAGCGTGCCGTGCGGTGACGGGCCGCCGCTCGTGCTCGGCGGCACGAGCGTCCCGACCGAGCTGTCCGGCACCGCCCAGCAGGCGCTGCGGCGGGAACCGATGACGGTCACGCCGTGCGGCGGGCCGTTCCGGCTCGGCCCCGGCCCGGTGCGGATCCGGCTGGACCGCACCACCGGCTTCCTCCCGGTCTCGGTCGTCCTGCGCCCGGTTCTCCGTGCGCCGGCATCACCGTCGGGCCAGGTCGGGCTGGGACGGCCGCTCGTCCAGCTGGCCGCCGACCACCGCCGGGTCGTGGTGCCGCCGGCGGCGGGGCGGCAGCTGCTGGTCGTGCACGAGAACGCGAACCCCGGATGGCGCGCCACGCTGGGCGGCCGCGTGCTGCCGGCCGTCCGGATCGATGGGTGGCAGCAGGGATGGCTCGTGCCCGCCGCCGGGGGAGTGGTCGACCTGCGCTTCACCCCGGACCGCGCCTACCGGATCGCCCTGGCGGGCGGCCTGGGGCTGGTCGCGGTGCTAGCCATTGTCGCGCTCCCGCGGCCGTGGCCCGGCAGGCGCCGTCGACGGGCCGCACGCCTGGCCGAACCCGTCGTGATGGCCGACGGCGTGCCACGCCGGCGCTACGGCTTCCCGGCCGCGGCCGCCCTCCTCCTCATCGGCGGGGTCTGGGCGGCGGTGGTCGCGGTTCCCCTGCTGATCGGCGCGGCCTGGGCGGGGCGGAAGGGCTCCCACGTGCTGTCCGGGCTGGCCGCCGCGGCCTGCGTCGTCGCGGGGCTGACCGCGGCGCTGGCCGCCGCGGGGATCGGTGTGGACGGCCGCGCCGCCGACGTGGGTCTGCTCGTCGCCCTGCTCGTGGCCGCGTGCGTCGTCGTCCGCCTCTTCGATGCCGACTTCGATTCCGACCGCGCCCGCCGCGCGGCCCGCGCGTCCCGCCGAGACGACGCGGCGCGGACC